>NZ_JBEONP010000034.1:0-55096 GCF_040544435.1 Undibacterium sp. GrIS 1.2 | reverse complement strand
ATGATAGTGCTGCAACCAGTGTGAAAGTAGGTCATCGTCAGGCTTTTATTCCGCAAAGCCCTTAACTCCACAGAGTTAAGGGCTTTTGCCTTTTTTAACATATGCAATTAACTCATGAGTAGTAAGCTAGTACAGATAGAAATGACAGACGTTCCCAGTAAATAGTGGAAATTATGTGAAAAATATCTGGACAGCGGGATAGTAGAAGCAGTATAATTTTGCTTCTGTAGTCGTGGTGACAAACGATGAAGATTATCTGAATTAAGCAGATCGGGTGCTTAGCTCAGTTGGTAGAGCGGCGCCCTTACAAGGCGTAGGTCGGGAGTTCGAGCCTCTCAGCACCCACCATCAGATAAGCTTGTAGTACCAAGGTTAAGTAGTTTCGGAGTGGTAGTTCAGTTGGTTAGAATACCGGCCTGTCACGCCGGGGGTCGCGGGTTCGAGCCCCGTCCGCTCCGCCAGAACAAAAAAGACGAGCAAATTGCTCGTCTTTTTTTATGTTCGTATTTCTATTTCTGGTGAATGCTTCTCGTAGATAATTTCTATTTACCTGTACACATACCTCAGAATAAAAATATCGTATCCAGGCTATGTTTAGCGCACCAATATCTCCGAGTTATAGCTGATCGAGTCACTTTCATAACTAGTGAAATAATGGTGTGCTACTAGCGCTAACTTTAATCTTAAGCTGCTATCGCAGTTGAAATTTCTCCGCCAAGCGCGAATACCAAATCGTCCAGCATGCTAGCCAATTCGGCACTCATTAGCATGAAGTCGGCATCAAAACGCTCCTCATCATTGCTGGTACGTTTATCGGTATCTTCATCCAGAATATCCAGCGGTTTAATACGTTTAACCGCCAATGTCTCTGTCAGTACAAAAGAGATCCGGTCGTTCCAGGTTAATGCTAGCTTGGTGCACTGCTTACCCGCCGCAATATGCCGCTGTACATCATCTGCATCCAAAGTATGGCGAACATAACGGACGGTCGCCTTATCTTCGGTATGCGCTCTTAATTCTGTGTCCTGATCTATGGTGAAACCTTTTGGCGCTTCATTGCCGACTAGCCAATCTGTCATCGCGGCCGTAGGCGACATTGTTACACGCAAACTCTCTAACGGTAATTTGCTAGTGCATTTCAGTAGAAGTTTAATTACTTCGTCTGCCTTGTTTGGACTGGATGAATCAATCACCAGCCAACCGTGATCGGGATCAATCCATACCCAGCTTGTGCGCTTGATGCCGAAGGCGCGTGGTAACAATTCCTCCGTTACCCGCTCCTTCAAATCTTTCATTGCCTTGCGGCCTGGCGCAAATCCTTGCTGCTCTTCCAGTTCAATAGCGCGTGCTTTCGTCACCTGATTGATCACCGTGGAAGGTAATAATTTCTTTTCCGTCGCAAGCAGTAAGAACAATTGGCTACCAACGCTATGGACTAAAAGATCATTGTCGCGCGGAGATGCCCAACCTTCGCTTTGCATGTCGCCTGAAGCGCATTGCGAAAATGCTTGTTTTGCAAGTTGCGCATTCAGTTCCTCTACATCTATTTGCAAAGGACTAGGAAGACGAAAAATCTGTAAGTTCTTAAACCACATAAATAATCTCAGCTAGTAAAACAATCCATTTTACACGTTAGGTCAGGTGCATTCACACCATTCCCGAAGTGTTTCACGACATCTGGTGTTCGCTGGTCGCAAATGATTCGGCACGCAGAATATGAAATGTCACCATGCAGCATCACTACATCACTGGGAGAAATAAAATGTTAAGTCAAATCATCACACATACGCCACTCTGGGTCTGGGCAATTCTGGGATTTTTAATCTATCGAGGTGGTATTGCCAGCAAAGACCGGGTTGTTAGCTTGAAGTCAATTTGCATTATTCCTGTCGTGATGCTTGGCTTGTCGCTGCAAGGGATGCTGAGCAACTTTGGTATCAGCCCCCTTGCGATAATGAGCTGGGGCCTCAGCTATATTTTGGTCACCGCGTTGACATGGAAATTAGCCAAAAGCAACAAAGTCATCGTCATGCGAGCTGAATCAAAAGTTCATCTGGCAGGAAGTTGGGTGCCCTTAACATTGATGATGGCGATTTTCATGATCAAATATTGCGTGAATGTGATGTTGGCGATAGATACGCACTGGAAAACAGAATCTCTGTTTGTCATAATTGTTTGTGTACTGTTTGGCATCTTAAACGGTGTGTTTATGGGCAAGATGCTGGCTATTGTTCAGCGTTATAAAGAAGAAAATGCTCCTACAGCCCAGCTATCTGCAAAATCCCTGGCTTAAACCCAGATTTTCCATTGGAACAGCGACAAGTGTGCCTTTGGCGGACTGACTGGCTAGACGCGACGACGACGCAAGCTGCATCTTGCTAGGAGGAGCAACAACGCCAGGCAGTTCGCCAAAGGTGCAATTGTCGCTGTAGCGTTCCCACTCAAATCGCGGTGGTGCTATTCCTCTGAAGACCGCACGCCGCCTACGTTTTTTGCGAAGTGGTAGCGGTCTAATGGAAAATCTGGGTTAAAAATAAGGTGGCGACCGTCAGGCTTGTAGTGCGCGATCTGACTGAAGCCACCGTCAGGCAAGAATGCAAATAACGTGCAGGAAAATAATATACTCCCCCCATATTTTTTGAAATATGCTTCAGTGTGCAATGATTATATGGACGTTTAAATATACTATATGGAGTATATTTAAACGTCTTTTTCATGCTGCACTAATTATGTAGCTAGTTTCCAGTCCAAATCAGGTACAGTCTTCTCAGGCAATCGAGGATCAATCAGACACCAATCAGGACTTACGCAAAACTGTCCTGACTAATCAGACCTCAATCAACGGGTATCTGCTAGCTCTTCACCAGCTCGTCCAACGCCAATACGGACTTTGAGTGTGCAAGACAGTATAATGTTTGCTATCTCTTTACATACACACCTACCTATACCTCAGCCTTAACGCGAGGTGCGCGCACACTATGCTAGCTCAACAAAAACAAGAAATTTCCAAACTATTCCAACTCGCTGTTCAGCCTTTGTTGGTTGGCAGCGATTTAACGCCAAATATCGTATTGGAACGCCCGCGCGACGCTTCGCACGGCGACATCGCTTGCAATATCGCAATGCAAATTGCAAAACCGCTCAAAAAAAATCCACGTGAACTGGCGCAGGCCATTGTTGCCGCAATCATGGCGCAATCCAGTAGCTTGATCGCCGCTGCCGAAATCGCTGGTCCGGGCTTTATCAATATTCGTCTGACAGACGCCGCTAAGCAAGCCATCGTCAAAACGGTATTAGAGCAAACCGCAGATTTTGGTAAAAGTGACCAAGGCGCAGGTAAGAAAGTCATCATCGAATTTGTCTCTGCCAATCCAACCGGACCTTTGCATGTCGGTCATGGACGCCAAGGTGCGTTGGGTGACGCGATGTCCGCCTTATTTGAGGCACAAGGCTATGATGTCACGCGCGAGTTTTATTACAACGATGCCGGCGTACAAATTGCAAACCTCGCTTTGTCCGTGCAAGCACGCGCCAAAGGCTTCAAGCCAGGTGAAGCAGGTTGGCCAGAGTCAGCTTATAACGGCGACTATATTGCTGAGATCGCACTCGACTTTTTAGCTAAAAAGACCGTTTCTGCAAGCGATGGCGCACCTGTTACTGCCACTGGCAATGTCGACGATATCGATTCTATCCGCCAGTTCAGCGTGACCTACCTGCGTAACGAACAGGATATGGATTTGCTCGCATTTGGCGTGAAGTTTAATAACTACTACTTAGAAACCTCCCTATATAAAGATGGGAAAGTAGAAGCCGCAGTAGAAGCCCTAATCAAAGCTGGCAAAACCTACGAACTCGATGGCGCCTTATGGTTGCGCAGCACAGAATACGGCGACGACAAAGACCGCGTCATGAAGAAGTCTGACGGGACTTATACTTATTTTGTCCCTGACGTTGCTTACCACATCGTCAAATGGCAACGTGGTTTCCAGAAGGCGATCAACATTATGGGCAGCGACCATCACGGCACCATTGCTCGCGTGCGCGGCGGTTTGCAAGCTGCCAATGTGGGCGTACCGTTAGGCTATCCTGACTATGTGCTGCATAAAATGGTCACCGTCATGAAGGACGGTGCCGAGGTCAAAATCTCTAAGCGCGCAGGCTCCTATGTCACGGTGCGTGATCTGATTGATTGGTCCGGTAATGGCGATGTCGTTAAAGGTAGGGATGCAGTGCGCTTCTTCCTGATTTCGCGCAAGGCCGATACCGAATTCGTGTTCGATGTTGACGTCGCCTTAGCGCGTTCAGACGAAAATCCTGTGTATTACGTGCAATACGCCCATGCCCGGATTTGCTCCGTGCTGGCGCAATACAGCAGCGATGAAGACTTGCTGGCGAAGTTAAAAGACGTCGATCTGTCTCCGCTTACTGCCGTACGCGAGGCAGCTTTGTTAGCCAAACTGGCAGAATATCCAGAAGCCTTGCAAAAAGCGCTGGACGAGCTGGGGCCACATCAAATCGCTTTCTATTTGCGCGATTTGGCAGGCGAGCTGCATAGCTATTACAATGCCGAACGGGTTTTGGTCGATGATGAAGCGACCAAAATGGCACGTCTGGCTTTGATGCTGGCAACCCGCCAGGTCTTGCGTAACGGACTCGCCTTGATTGGCGTATCGGCGCCGAATAAAATGTAGAGAGCTTAGGCGAATTACTTTAGCGACAGCGCATTTTGATCAATATCTATCAATATTGATCAATGCACTACGCTGAAATAATATATGTCTATGTGTGAATTTAAGTCTAAACATAAGTACCAATCTAAGTGTCAATATAAAGTCATTTAAGACCTATCAAATCGGAGACGCATGAAATCGCTTTCTTATCATCGCTATCAAACTATTAAAACCGTCCGTCAGCATGGCGGTACCTTGCTTGGACTGATCGTCGGTTTAGTCATCGGTTTGGCAATCGCCGTCGCTGTCGCATTATTGATTACCAAATCTTCCACGCCTTTTACCAATAAAGGCGCCAAGCCCGCAGATGCGCCTTTGACGCAAACACAAGATCCGAATAAACCTCTATACGGTAACAAAGACGCCGTCAAAGATGCCGCTAAAGACGTTGCAAAACCTGCTGATGCCAAGACGTCGGAAGTCGTTGCCAATCCTGCTGCCACGGTAACAGCTCCGGTTAAAGCGCCTGACGCAAAGGTAGACACCAAGCCTGCAGTCGCAGCGCAAGAAAAAACTGAAGCCAAACCGACTGATGCCACTAAAGCTGGCGATGCTGTCGATGAGAAGTTTGTTTATTATTTGCAAGCAGGTGCATTCCGCGATCAGGCTGATGCAGAGAGTGCCCGCGCCAAGCTGGCGTTGATCGGTTTTGAGGCTCGTGTCAGCGAAAAGCCCTCGGATAATGGTACGCTGTATCGAGTTCGGATTGGTCCATTTAATCAGATCGAAACAATGAACCGAATGCGCGCAAAGTTGTCTGAAAATAGTGTGGATGTCGCAGTGGTCCGTACCGCTAAGTAGTTCTGAGTCAGTTGCAATAGCAAGACATATTCTTGAATACTATAAAGGAAAAGTGATGCGTTCAATCCGTCAAATGACACAAAAAATGTTGTTAGTAATTGGGTTTGGTTTGGGCTTAGGTTTTGTCGCTGCGACCGCTAGCGCAAGCCCAACAATGCCGCAAAATGGTGTTGAATATACGGTGTTAGATCGTCCGCAGCCAGCCGAAGGCGGAAAGAAAGTAGAAGTCATTGAATTCTTTGGCTACTTCTGCCCGCATTGCAATGCTTTAGAGCCAGTGATCGCCGCATGGGTAAAAAAGCAAGGTGACAATATTGTCTTTAAACGTATCCATGTCAACTTTCACGACTTGGTCACGCAGCAAAAACTGTATTACACCTTAGAAGCCATGGGTAAAACAGAAGAATTCCATGCCAAGGCGTTTGCCGCACTCCACATTGAGCGTAACCGCTTGCAAAGCGATGCCGATATTATGGAATTTGTGACGAAATCGGGTCTGGATAAACAAAAATTTATGGACGTTTATAACTCGTTCGCAGTGCAAAGCAAAGTCAATCGCTCAGCACAGATGCAAGATGCTTACCGTATCGATAGCGTGCCAATGTTTGCAGTCGATGGTCGTTATATGACTGACCCTGCAATGGCAGCGAAGGGCTTGGGACGTGTGACTGAAGATGCACAAAATGTCGCCGGTATTCAAGTTCTGGATTTCTTGTTTAATAAAGTCTTGAAGGACAAAAATGCACCTGCTGCGGCAGCACCGGCAGCAAGTAAAGTAACACCAGCAGCACCAGCGGCAAAAGACGCTGCAAAAAAGAAATAATTTCCCGATTTGGGTAGGTAATAATTTAAGGAAGTCCGTCAGTCAATGACGGACTTTTTTTATATGCAAACAGTATTTATCACAGGCGCATCTTCCGGTATCGGTGCAGCACTGGCTCGTAGTTTTGCTGAGCAAGGCGCGGTGCTTGGTTTGGTCGCACGCCGTCAGGACGTATTGGAACAATTACGACAAAGCTTGCCCAACGCAGACAAGCATCAAATTTACCCTTTAGATGTTACCGATCACGCCGCGCTGGCCAAGGCTGCTGCGGATTTTATCCAGGCGGTCGGTCAAGTGAATGTCGTGATTGCCAATGCGGGTATTTCTGTCGGAACTTTGACTGAGCATGCCGAAGATATTCCTGTCTTTGCTCGCGTCATAGAGACCAATCTAATTGCGACCGTCGCCACCTTCGCGCCGTTTATCGCGTCGATGCAAGGCTACGCCAAACAGCAAGATTGCCGTCTGGTCGGTATCGGCAGTGTCGCCGGCATACGTGGCTTGCCGGGGGCTGAAGCCTACAGCGCCTCCAAGGCGGCGGTGATCAGTTATTGCGAGTCGTTGCGCGTCGAGTTGCGCTCAAGCAGCATCAAAGTGGTGACCATTGCACCCGGTTATATTGATACCCCGATGACACGTGACAACCCTTATCCTATGCCGTTTTTAATGCCGGTTGAGGCCTTTGCCAAGTCAGCCGTTGCTGCGATTGATCGTGGTGATTCTTATCGGATTATCCCTTGGCAAATGGGCGTAGTTGCCAAGCTAATGCGCGTGCTTCCAAACTGGCTTTATGATCGTGTTTTTGCCAAAGCACGCAGAAAACCGCGTGCAAATGAATCCTGATGACATCTTTGTAGAATTTCAATGAAATATACTCCTAATAAGTATATTTCAATAGTCCATAATATCATTGGACGTTAAGTAGTTTTTTGTAAAATAACGGGGGAGTATAGTAAATATGCCGCTAATTGACGCTATGGGTCAGGCCCATCTCCCCGCTGATGCCAATCCGCGCATCGTTAGTCTGGTGCCGTCAATTACCGAATTGCTGTGCGATCTGGGGCTGGCTTCCTGGCTGGTCGGTCGTACAGGTTTTTGTATTCATCCGGCAGATATTGTCAAAACCATCCCCAAAATCGGTGGCACTAAAGATGTCAATATCGAGAAAATCCGTCGCCTTGCGCCTACCCATCTCATCGTCAACATCGATGAAAACCAAAAGCCCACCGTCGATCAACTTGCCGCATTTATTCCACATATCGTCGTCACCCATCCCATCACACCGCGTGACAATCTTGTCCTGTATCGTTTGCTTGGCGATATTTTTCAGGTCGCACCCGCCGCTGAAAAACTCTGCACTGAGTTTGAAAAAAACTACGCTCAGCTCGACACCAAGCCTGACACTAAGCTAGCACCGTTGACGCAAACCGCACGGCCACAAACCATGCTGTATTGCATCTGGAAAGACCCGTGGATGACGGTGTCCAACGACACTTATATTGCCAATATGTTGTCTCTGATCGGCTGGAGAACCTGGCAGCATCCACAGTCCACCGAGCGCTATCCCCGGTTTGAGTGGAGCGATCAAGTAGCCAGCGAGATTGACGGCGTTTTGCTCTCGACCGAACCCTATCGGTTTACAGAAATCCATGTTGACGCTTTAGAGCAGCAAATCGGCAAACCGGTGCAGCTGGTAGATGGCGAAATGCTGTCTTGGTACGGCAGCCGCGCGATTGCTGGGTTGGCATATTTAAGGTCGCTTTAACATGGCAAAGCATTTCGCGCGCAGCTGAGTTTTATGTATAAATTGGTTTATAAGATTGCTTCAGACATCTTATTTTTACATCCTGCAAACTCCATTTTTACTGAATTACCTCTATTTACCTATTTGCGTAAGAGCGATGTAAGTGCATGCCCGCACTCTCTTAAGGCGGAACTTGTCTTGCCCGAGAAAAGCGCCTCGTCATACAAATAAATAAAAATGAAAAGACAGCGCGCATTTTTTCTCGCCTAGTTCGCTTTCTGGGTAAATCTCAGATTCAAAATTTATGTCTGAGTTAAATATACACCAGGTAGGTATATTTCAGTTGTCCATATAATTATTGGTCAACAAGGTAGTTTTAGATAAATTTAATGGGAGTATATAAATATCCGATTGTTTTGTAGGCTACAAAAATGGAATAAACAATGACATTGAGGATTTTTGTTTGCGCAGAGTTTCGCCACGTATTTATTGACTAAAGCATTTGTTTTTTGCTCCATGGTGAAGCATTTTTGATCGATATTCGATGTATACCATTAATACCACACTGCCAGCCGGCTTCCTTTTCCGCCTCCGTACTTCATGCTACCTTTGAGTCAGCTATACAACTTAAGCAATTCCTGCAAGATAAAGATGGCTTGAAGATGGCTAGGTTTGCCGGACAAGCAACATTCCAGTTTCGATTTCAATTTTCAATCTTTCTTTTTAAATTTAATCACTAGCTCAGCAAAAGCTACACTCAACCAGACTTTTAGATAAGGCCTTACAACATGCACTCATACAACGGCAAACTAGCTTGCCTTGCGGCGGCGATTTCCTCCATTTTTGCAAGTTCTGCTTATGCTCAAACAACGACGGATACCACAACTGGCGCGGCAAAACGTACCGAGCAAATTGATACCGTCACCGTAACCGCCCAAAAGCGTAAAGAAGATGCTAGCAAAGTACCGCTGAGTATTTCTGTCATTCGCGGCGATGATATCGTCGGGCAGCATATTACCGACATCGGCGACGTCACCCGCGCGATTCCTAACGTCTCTTTCTCTGGTGCCAGCGGTTCCGGTGCCGGTCTGAACAATATTGAAATCCGTGGCGTCAGCTCCGCCGCAGGTTCTGCTACCGTTGGCGTGTATATGGACGACGTGTCGATGACGACGCGCAATCTCTACAGCTTGGGTAGCGCCGAACCAAAACTGTTTGATCTGGATCGCATCGAAGTGTTGCGCGGCCCGCAAGGCACCTTATACGGTGCCAGCTCCATGGGTGGCACGCTCAAGTTCATCACCAATCAGCCTAACTTTAACGAGCGCGAGACCAATGTGTATAGCGAGGTCTCGTCTACCAAAGGTGGCGGCACCAATTACACGGTCAACGGCGTATTCAATCTGCCATTGATTAAAGACGAGCTGGCATTGCGCATTGGCTTGCAAAAAGGACGCAACAGCGGCTATGTTGATCAGGTTTCTCCTACCGATGGCAAAGTAGTTGCCTCCGGTATTAATTCGGAAGAAAGTTCGGTTGCCAAAATCGCTTTAAAGTGGTCGCCGACCAAGAATTTGACGATTACGCCAGCGATCTTTTACCAAGAAGTGAAAACCGCCGACATCGACGCTTTCTACACTTCCTTGCCTGGTAATCAAACCAATAAAATCGTCAGAGAACCTGGTACCGACAAGTTGACTGTACCTAGCCTGACCATCAATTACGACATGGGTTTTGCTGATCTGGTATCGGTATCGAGCCTGTTCCAACGTAATTTTGATCGTACGCAAGACGGCACCAGCGTCAACAGTAGCTACATCGGTGGATTGATCAATGCTATACCAAGCGCACCGGCCGGCCTGGGTGACACAGTTGCGGGTCTGCCATCGGCGGTGTATCTGAACAACGAAGTTCGTCAGTTTTCGCAAGAAATCCGGCTTACCTCTAAGCCTTACGACCCTGCGGCGTCGCCGATCACCTGGATTGGTGGTTTGTTCTACTCCAATCTGAAAACTAATGTGGTTGATAACGAACCTGTGTTTGGCATTAACAAAGCATTTGCTAGCGCTGGCGCTGATCCTGCTGATCCTAATCTGCTAGGTTCTACTTTCCCAGGTGATAACTCCTATTTCAGCGCACGTCATTACCGTACAGAGCAAGCTGCCTTGTTTGGTGAGGTCAATTACTACTTCAGTCCAACCCTGCATGCTACCGTCGGTGCTCGCTATTTACGTGCTACAGATTCCTTATCGCGGGATGGCGACTTCTTCTTTGCCGGCGGACCTGCGCACTCGGATGCCAGTTCCAACTTCAAGGCGACTACCCCTAAATTTGCGATTACATGGCAAGTCGATCCTAACAATAATTTGTATGCCAGTGCCAGCCAGGGCTTCCGTTTGGGTGGACAAAACCGCGCAATTCCAGTCTCGGTTTGTGCTGCAGACTTTAAAAACCTGAACTTAACTTCAGCACCAACCTCATTTGATCCAGACAAATTATGGAGCTATGAAGTCGGTAGCAAATCGCGTTTGATGGGCAACCGTTTATCCGTCAATTTGGCCGCGTTCTACATCGACTGGAATAAGCTACAACAAGACGTGTCCTTGCCAGGTTGCGGTTTCGACTTTGAGACCAACGTCGGCAAAGCAAAAAGCTATGGCTTTGAATTTGAAGTTAAAGCTAAGCCAAGTTCCAACGTCCTGATCGGCTTCTCCGGCGGTTACACTGATGCCAAGTTGTCCAGCGACATTCCATCTATCGGCGCAGTCTCTGGCGATGCCATCCAAGGCGTACCTAAATACAATGCCAGCCTGACTGGTCAATACAACTTTGATCTTGCCAATGATACTTATGGTTTCGCTCGTGCAGCCGTACATTGGGTCGGTAGTAGCCACGGTAGTCTGGTACACACCGATCCTGACTATGATCGCCCTGCTTACAGCACCGTAGATGCCAGCGTTGGCGCAACTTGGGGTACATGGGAGCTGTCCTTGTTTGCAAAAAATCTGTTGAACAACGACAAAGTAATTCAACGTCCTAATGTCCAGTTTGTCAGCGAAGGTTACCGCGTTCGTCCGTTGACTGTAGGCTTAAGCTTGTCTGCAAAAATGTAATTGATGACGAAATAAAAAAGGGAGCGAAAGCTCCCTTTTTTTTGCACCATTGCCAGATCAAACTTCGATTGCGGCTAAATATCAGACCTATTAAAACGAACTATTAAAACCAAATTACATGAGCAAATCACAAAAACATCTTGCGTGTATTAATGCTGTCTCAACGCAATAGCCCCGACACACCACGATAAAGCAGGAATACGCCAAGCATAAAACCGGCTGCAATAATGATCCAGAAGCTGATCGGGCTGTTATCACGATTAATGATGGAAAACTTACCAATCACCCATCCGTTCTGAATGCCAAATATCGACAAGCCTATGGGCAGCCAAGCACCAAACAGTGCGCCGAGTGGCTCCCGCAAGGCATGATATCTGGTGCTGTGTTCAATCCATAACATCAACATCATCATGCAGATGGCATACACCACGAATAGCTTAATTTGATTTTTAGGCATGAAGGGGAAATGTCGATTTTTGGAGCACGCAGCAACATTGCGAATAACGATAGCAATAGCTGTCGATACGATTAATCTTCCTGAGCAAAGTCGTAATCAAAATCGTAGGCATGTTTTCCATCGGCGATATTAATCATCAGCTTGCCGGTCAATCCCCGTAATTCCCCCGTGCCGGAATCTGGTACAACGGTTACTAATAACTGCGGTGCGCCACGATTCATGATGCCGTTGTGCTGGAGCGCAAAACTGCCGCTGCGGCCATGCAGCGATCCGGTGACATATTCTATGGCGACATACGCAGCCGATCCTTTTACCTCAGTACCGATACTCAGCATTTCGCCTTGGCTTGTACCGACTAAATCGCCCTGAAACTGTTTATCAATTGAGCGCCTACCCATCATTGCGACGGCCTCGCCGTGGTGTAATGTCAGTGCCGATAAAGTGACTTCAAATGTGCCTGTTGCTTTGCTGGTCATGATGTTCCTTGGTAGCTGATTTCTGTATTGATGTAAAAATAGATTCAAAAATAGATTCTTATATTGACTTGCTTATTGACTCCGACATGAATTTTCAGAAGTCCCCTTTACTCTTTGCCATGCCTAGTTTCTTCCGTCGGTGCGACCAGCGGCAAATGCAAAATAAAGCATGCACCTTGGCCGTAATGACTTTCTACACTGATTTTTCCGCCCAGCAGCGAGGTCACGATGTTGTACACAATGTTCAGGCCAAGTCCGCTGCCGCCACGCCCTAATTTGGTGGTGAAAAAAGGGTCAAAGATGCGCGACAAATCCTCGTCCGGTATGCCAATCCCGTTATCTTGAAAGCGGATTTCCAGCGTCTCATGGTCAAGTCGTTTTGCGGATAAATGCATGGTGCCGCTCTCTGGATTTGTAAATTGCTCAAAGCCATGCAGGATGGCATTGTCGATCAAATTGCTGATGACTTGTTCTAGCGGACCTGGATAACTATCCATCTCGATATCGTCAGCAATATCCAATTGCATTTGTATGCCTGCTTGCTGGATTTTGATGATTACCGTTGCAAGGATATCTTGACTGATTTTTTTCAGATTAAAAGGCCGCCGCTTAGAACTCGCCTGATCTACTGCAACTTGTTTAAAACTCCTGATTAATTCTGCCGCGCTACTTAAGCCGCGCTCTAGCAGCGCCGAGGCTTGCTCGGCTTCTTGCAGATAATTGATCAGCAAAGAGCGTTTAATCTGGCCTTGTTCTAATAGGGCGGTAAATTCTGTTGTGCGTTCTTTGAGCGTGCTAGAAATCAGCAAGCTATTGCCAATCGGTGTGTTCAGCTCATGCGCCACGCCAGCCACTAGCGAACCCAGTGCGGCTAATTTTTCGCTGCGGATTAAATCGTTTAAAGCGATGCGTAATTCGCTCGTGCGATCAGCGACATTTTGCTCTAACAAGGCATTGGCTTTAGACAACGCCAGCTCGGCGGCTTTGAGGTTGGTGATGTCGGTGTAAGTGGTAATAAATCCACTTAGTTTTTGACCCGGGTTGCGATCTGTGTTGCCATCGCTTTTATTTTCACTTTTATCCTCATGAATATCGATATTGATGTCTTCATAAATCGGATTACCCTGCACCAGATGCGTATGCCCGTTAGGGCGGGCTCGCTCAAATTGATGGGCTTCAAAGCGCATCGCTAAGGCCAGCCGTTGCTGGATTAAATCGTCGATATTGCCATCGCCATATTCGCCACGCTCGGCCATGATGCGCAACAAATCCGCAAAATGGACACCACGATAAATGTTGGCCGGGTCGTAATCGAGGATGTCTAAAAATCCCTGATTCCAGGTTTGCAGTCGCAAGTCCTGGTCAAACACGCTGATACCTTGCGGCATATTGCTTAATATCGTTTGTAGCAGCAGCGACTGGCGCTTATATTCAGATTGGATGCTGCGCTTGGCGGTGATGTCGACACAGGTAGTGACAAAGCCGCCGCTACTGATCGGCGCGCTACGTACCTCAAGAATACTGCCGTCCTTGCGTGTGCGCTCATAGCTAAATGGTGTTTTTCGTTCAAGCAGACCTAAAATATACTCAAATCGCTGAGTGTCGTTGGTGCCGAATTCGCTAAATTCACCGCGCGCAATATTGAAGCGAAGAATCTCTTGAATATGCGGCATTCCTTGTTCAATCAGTGCTGGCGGCAGATCGAGTATGTTGACCATGGTCTGGTTCCATGCCACCAGATAACCGCTCTCATCCATCAAGCTGACGCCACCCGGAAAATTATCCAGCAAAATTTGTAGCTGCCGGCTTCTGCGCAAGGACTCTTGCTCGGTGCGTTGACGTTCTGTCAGATCGCGTACGACGATAATGATTCTGATGACGTCGCCGTCAATCAAGCGACTGATACACAATTCGGTAGGGAATAAAGTGCCGTCTAATTTGCGGGCGATCCACTCAAAGCGTTGGGGATAACCTTCAACCGCCAGCCGCACATAATATTCGGCAGCGCTGGGGGAATCTCTGCCATCAGCCTGGTAGGGCGCTGAGAAATCAACCGGTGATTTAAACATCAATTGCGCCCGGGTCGCGCCATACAGACGTTCGGCACTGGGATTGCAATCCACTAGTTGGTTATTTTCCATTACGATCAAACCGTCTAGCGATTGCTCCACCATCGCATGGTAGATCGCCTCTTTAGAAACGGTGGCGGCGCCAAACATGTGCGCGCCAAAACTGTAGTCGGGCGTCATCGTGGAACACGCAATTGTTCAGCAACAGCATACTGACTTAGCCAAACGGAATGGTGCGGGCGCTGTTGCATACGATCCCCTATGTTTGTTTTTTGCGTCAGCTTGCTTGTGGCTACGTTTGATCTCAGCGAAAGCGAAGTCTTAGCGCTTAGAATAGTACAAAATGACAACAAAAAATAGAGCGATTTTTTAAATCGCGTGCGTGATATTTGGAGATACAGAGCAGATAAAAAATATACCCGCCATGAGTATATTTAGATTGTCTATGTATTAACTGGACAATTGGCTGTTTTTATGAAAAATAATGGGGAGTATCTTGGCCGTGCCGGAAACGAGCGAGCAAAAAGGGTATAAAAATCTGTGCTAGTTTTGCATCATTTGGTCACCGATTTATTTATTGGTCAGCGACACGCCTGCAATCACCAGCAAACCGCCAATCACCATCGATGCCAGAACCGGCTCGCCCAGCAAGAGCGCACTCAGGCTGATGCCAAATACCGGTACCAGATTATTAAATACGGCGGTGCGTGCCGGGCCTATGGTTTTTACGCCTTCGTAATACCAGACAAAACCAACCACCGTACCGATCGCACCGAGATACACGAT
The DNA here is from genome assembly GCF_040544435.1 of Undibacterium sp. GrIS 1.2. Lineage (NCBI taxonomy): Bacteria > Pseudomonadati > Pseudomonadota > Betaproteobacteria > Burkholderiales > Oxalobacteraceae > Undibacterium > Undibacterium sp. GrIS 1.2. The sequence goes on along the minus strand of NZ_JBEONP010000034.1, from coordinate 40,097 downwards.
CGCCGCCACAGCGGGCCAGGTAAAGTGTTGCCAGTTGACGTCGCGGATTTCAAACAGCGCGCCACATGCCAGCAACAACAAGCCCCACAGCGCCGCGTAAGCGGTAGCGGCAATCGGGCTTAAACCTTTGAGCGCATGGCGACCGATGATGGTGTATGCCGCCCAGGCGCAAACGCCGGTGAACATAAATAATTCGCCCGCACCGACAGATTGCGCAATGTCATGCCAGGCACCTGCCAGATCGCCGCGGGTGATCACGATGGCAGCACCGACAAACGCAATGGCAATCCCCAGCCATTTTCTAAAGCCCAGACGCTCACCAAAAAACGCTGCCAGCGCGAGCGCCGTGATGATTGGGTTGAGCGCCACAAACAAGGCGGTGCGGCCAGCGGGCATGCGCTCCAGAGCGGAGAAAAAGCAAATGTTATATAAAAAAATCCCAGTCGCACCGAGTGCAAAAGTCGCATGCATTTGCTGTCGTGTCAGTTTGGGCAAGCCGCCTTCCAAACGCCACGCCATCAGCAGCAACAAACTGCTGGCAACCAAAAACCGCCCGGTCGCTACAATCAGATGCGGGATTTGTTGCACCACCACTTTGCCAGCGATAAAAGTGCCGCCCCAGAACAAGGCGACGAAGACGAGTTTGATATAAGTGCTATAGGTGCTGACGGGCGCTGGATGCGTGGTGTTAGGCATGAGTAGATGAGGATGTGAAGGATGATAAGTTGGGTCGTGCTGAGTTGCTCACCAAGGTAGCAAAAGGTCTTAATGCCGCATGAGGTTCGCCGCCAGATGATTCGCTAAACTTCCGCTTGATTATTTAAAATTAGGGGAGTATCGGTTTAATTTGTCGTATTGTCCAAATAAAATATGGACAATACGACTTTAATGTAGCTTACTCCCTCTTAGTATGCATTTGGCTATACAGTGACAAATCGCATAATTCCGTCAGCACCCAAGTTACGGCGCAGTACGCCATCGAACCAAAGCTTGTGCAAATGCGCCAGCGCTTCACCCAAGGCGAACGTCAGTTGATGCGCATCCAAGGCGCGTGGAAACATGATCGGCACGATATCTGCTGCAGATTTTTCGGTCGCACAGGCCGCGACGACTTCCGCCAGACGATCGCGGTGATGATCATTCAGTTGCTGGATGCGGGTATGCAAACCGCGAAAAGGTTTGCCATGTGACGGGAGTATCAACACGTCTTCCGGCAAAGATGCGTATTTCGCCAGCGAATCCAGATATTGCTGCACAGGATTGGCTTCCGGCTCAATCGCAAACACCGACACATTGGTCGAGATACGCGGCAACACCATGTCGCCGGAGATCAGCAGATTCAGCGCTGCGCAGTACAACGAAGCATGCTCTGGTGAATGGCCGAAGCCGGTAATGATCTGCCAGTCATGTCCGCCGATGCGCACGTCGCGACCTTCTTGCATGCGCCGATATGCCGTCGGCACGCTTGGTACCAGCGTGGTGTAATAACTTTTACGCTCGGCAATCTGCTCCTGCATCTCCGACACCATACCGTGTTTTTTAAAATGCGGAAACATCGCGCTGCCATCGGCTCCCGGCAAACTGGCCGACATCATGCGGGCAAATGCGTACTCGCCTGCCGTCATCCACAACGGTGCTTGCCAGCGCTGGCATAACCAATCCGCCAGACCAATATGATCGGGATGACAATGCGTTGCCAGCACCCGCACAATCGGCAGACCGCGCAGGCCGAGCGCAGGATCACTGAATAAGGCTTCCCATGCATCGCGCGTCGGCTCGCTGGAGATGCCGCAGTCAATCGCGGTCCAGCCATGTATTACGCCATGCTCGCCCTCGTAATCATCTTCAATCAACCACAAATTGATATGGTTCAGCGCAAACGGTAAGCCCATCCTGATCCACAACACGCCCGGCGCGATGACGATAGTTTTGCCCAAGTCAGGCAAGGTCTCGCCTAGGGGATAATCGAGTTGCAGTTCAAGAGGATTCATAGCGGCTTTCTGGTCTCGTGATGTGATTTCTTGTTGGGTTCGTTTTGCATCTGATTGAAGGTCAGTCGGCGAGCATTAGGGCATTCTGGGAAATCCTATTTTTCGGCACACATGCGCCAAGGAATATCCTACAATGCGATTTCAGGCAGTTTGACGCTTACGTAAACGTAAATGCCAAGCGTAAATACCGAGCGTAAATGCAAGCTGAATGCAAACGTTCATATGCAGCTTACTTGCAACAATTACTTGCAACAATTACTTGCAACAATTATTTGCCTGCAATATCAGCGTGCAATACCAACGTACGACCGCAGTTTGCAAACAGTGCCTGCGATTGTAGCCAGAAAACCGCTTTCCTGTTTTGTCCGATGTTTTGTCTACTATTCCGATTTCCCGACTTGATCAACATGGCCACCTACACAATTACCGACCTCGCACGAGAATTTGACATTACCCCGCGGGCGATTCGTTTTTACGAAGATCAGGGTCTGATCAGCCCCACGCGGGATGGTCCCAGCGGGCGCAACCGCGTTTATACCGCCCGCGAAAGAACACATCTCAAACTGACCTTGCGCGGCAAACGCCTCGGTCTGAGCTTGTCTGACATCAAGAGTCTGGTCGATATGTATGGCTCACCCAAGGACACAGCGCCGCAGTTACAAAGCTTTTTAAGTGTATTAGCGCGCCATCGTGCTGCCTTGGAGCAACAGCGGGAAGATATTGAAGTCATGCTGGCAGAAATCAGCGCGCACGAAGAAGAGAGCCATCGCTTGTTGACGCTGGCATCGCAAACGGAGGATAAGTAAATAGGACTTACGAAAAAATGCCCCAACTGCGTTACAGCGACTCGCCGTACTTAAAGTACTGTCTTCGTCGCTACGCCTTGCTGGGACAATTTTGCGTAAGTCCTGGTAAAACTACCAGTTTGCATTTTAGAAATATGATTGACGTTTACGTAAACGTCAATTTGAAGTATGATTTTTGGCTGCATTTCCATCGAGTTTGTATAGAATTTCGCTGCGATAATCATTATCTGGTAACACATTCAACATAAAAAAGTGAGGACGACATGCTGCATCTCCCAGGTTTAACGTTTGATCATGGCGAAGACATCGCCGCCTTGCGTGAAGCAATCCAGCAATTTGCGGAGGCAGAAATAGCACCGCGCGCGGCCGAGATTGACCGCAGTGACCAGTTCCCCATGGATTTGTGGCGCAAGCTCGGCGATTTAGGCGTGCATGGCATGACCGTTTCAGAAGAATACGGCGGCGCCAATATGGGTTATCTGGCGCACATCATCGCGATGGAAGAAATTTCCCGCGCCTCTGCTTCCGTCGGCTTGTCTTACGGCGCGCATTCCAATCTGTGTATCAACCAGATCAATCGCAACGGATCGCCTGAGCAAAAAGCCAAATACCTGCCAAAGCTGATTTCTGGTGAGCATATTGGTGCATTGGCCATGTCCGAGCCTAACGCAGGATCAGACGTCGTCAGCATGAAATTGCGCGCTGATTTTAAAGGCGATCGCTGGGTGTTGAATGGTACCAAAATGTGGATTACGAATGGCCCCGATGCGGATACGCTGGTGGTGTATGCGAAGAATGATCTGGAGGCGGGTCCACGCGGCATGACCGCTTTCCTGATCGAAAAAGGTTTTAAAGGTTTTAGCATCGCGCAAAAACTCGACAAACTCGGCATGCGCGGCTCCCACACGGGTGAGTTGGTATTCCAAGATTGCGAAGTGCCAGCAGAAAACGTTCTTGGCGGTCTGGGCAAAGGTGTGAACGTATTGATGTCAGGTCTGGATTTTGAACGCGCCGTATTGTCCGGTGGTCCGCTCGGAATCATGCAAGCCTGTATGGATGCCGTTGTGCCTTACGTCCATGACCGCAAACAATTCGGTCAGCCTATCGGCGAATTCCAGTTAATGCAGGGCAAACTGGCAGATATGTATTCCACCATGATGGCTTGCAAAGCCTATGTGTATGCCGTTGGTCAGGCCTGCGATCGTGCCAAAACACCAGAGGCCGTGCGTGCGATGCGCAAAGATGCCGCTGGCGCGATTTTGTACTCCGCAGAAAAAGCCACCTGGATGGCGGGCGAAGCGATTCAGACTCTGGGCGGCAACGGTTACATCAATGAATACCCAGTCGGACGTTTGTGGCGTGATGCAAAGCTGTATGAAATCGGCGCAGGCACCAGCGAAATCCGTCGTATGCTGATCGGTCGTGAGTTGTTTGCAGAGACGAAGTAAGGGATTATCCGTCCTTGAAATAAGGAGGGGAGGCCGATGTGCGCTGGCAAGATGGATGGGGTATTTGTACCGGTTTTGCTAGTGTGCTGATATTGAATTAAAAGATACTCCCAGTAGGTATATTTAAGTTGTCAATAGAATTATTGGACAATAAGGCATATTTATAAAATATATTGGGGGAGTATATTAAAATATGTCGATACTTATGCAGAATCAACTTTTTACGTTAGCGCAATAATCCGATCTTTTCTCATGCTTCAATCATTCGCCAACCAGCTTCGATGAATAGCTCACTTGCCATGTTAACTACTTTGCCAGCTACTCTACACATCCAGACACCATTGCTACAGCATCGCAAGTTGTCGGCGCAGTTACGTAAAGCAGTCTGGCTGAAGATGGAAAACACGCAGCCTTCAGGCTCATTCAAGCTGCGCGGGATTGGTCTGATGTGCCAGCGCGCGGTCGCCAATGGCGCGACGCACCTGGTTTGTCCCTCGGGTGGCAATGCCGGATTTGCCGCTGCAGTAGCGGGCGCCGCCCTGGCAGTACGCACCACCATCGTCGTCCCACACTCGACGCCAGAGAATGTGCGTGAGGCAATTCGCGCGATCGGTGCGGGATTGATTATAGAAGGCACGCAATGGGACGAGGCAAATCAACTCGCGCTTAAGCTGTGCCAGGACCCGAATGCAGTGTATATCCCGCCGTTTGATCACCCTGATATTTGGGATGGCAATGCCACGCTCATTGATGAAGTGGTGCAGGCAGGACATGATTTTGATGCGGTGATTTGCTCGGTCGGCGGTGGCGGTTTACTCAGCGGGATTGTGCAGGGTTTGCAACGCAATGGCTTAGCGAATATTCCGGTGATTGCAGTAGAAACTGAGGGCGCCGCATCGTTACATGCAGCAGTGCAGGCGGATGAGCTGGTGACCTTGCCTGCGATTACCTCTATTGCCAGCACGTTGGGTGCGCGACGGGTAGCGCAGCAGGCTTTTGATCATACTCAAACCCATCAGATCCATGCGGTCACTGTCAGCGACGCACAGGCGATACAGGCGTGCCTGAGTTTTGCTGACGATATGCGTACTTTGGTGGAGCCTGCTTGTGGTGCTGCTTTGGCCGTGGCGTATCAAGAGCTTGCGATCTTGGCGCAATATCAGCGACCCTTGATCGTCGTCTGCGGCGGTATGGGGGTAGACTTGGCGAACCTGATCAAACTGCAGTCTAGTTTGCAGCCAAGTTTGTAACCCAGAGCGAATATGAAACTTTTGAATTCTGCCGCCGCCGTTAAAGCTAAATCCGAAGCTAAATCCGTAGCAAAATTGCCCCGACACTAAGACACTATGCCCCAAGTCGCCTTCCCTAAATTGTTGTCCTCTCAGATCGCGTTCGATATTGCGCGCACGATCATGGATGGCTTCGACAAACATTACCGTTTGTTCCGCGCCTCCAGCCAGACTGCAAAAAGTGATTTTGAAACCGGGAACTGGAAGGCCGCACAAAATGCGGCACGCGAACGTATCGGTTACTACGATAAGCGCGTAAAAGAATGTGTGCAAAGTTTAGAGGACGAGTACGAGCAAGAGGACCTGACAGATCAGGTCTGGCGCGAAGTGAAGCTACATTACATGGGATTGCTGATTGACCATTTGCAGCCGGAACTGGCAGAGACATTTTTTAATACCGTCTGCACCAAGATACTGCACCGAAATTACTTTCACAATGATTTTATTTTTGTGCGTCCGGCAGTCTCTACCGAATATATCGAGAACAAAGATACGCCACCAACTTATCGCGTATATTATCCCGCCAAAGATGGCTTGCATTACACGCTCAAACGCATCATCACCAACTTCCAGCTCAAAGCGAGTTTTGCGGATTTGGACAGGGACGTAGAGTTCGTCGCCGAGCGTTTAAAATTGCTGCTAGAAAGCGATAAATTAGAGCCAAATCACCAGATACAGGTACTGGCGAATTTGTTCTTCCGCAATAAGGGTGCATACATCGTCGGCAAACGGATTAACGGGAACAAAGAGTCACCTTTTATCATTCCGATTCTGCACAATCGTAAGGGTGAATTGGTGCTTGATACCATCCTGTTTGACACAATACAGATCACGATTTTGTTCTCGTTCACCCGCGCTTATTTCATGGTGGACATGCTGGTGCCATCGGCCTATGTGCAGTTCATCCGCAGCATTTTGCCCAAGAAGCCGCGCAGTGAAATTTACACAATTCTGGGTTTACAAAAGCATGGCAAAAACTTGTTCTACCGTGACTTTTTGCATCACCTCAAATACTCGTCAGACCGCATCGAAGCCGCACCGGGTATCCGTGGTCTGGTGATGCTGGTATTTGCTCTGCCATCGTTTCCGTATGTGTTCAAGCTGATAAAAGATAGCTTCCCGCCGCCGAAAGAAACCACTAAGGCGCTGATCAAAGAAAAATACCAACTGGTCAAAAATCATGACCGTGTTGGCCGTATGGCAGATACGCTGGAATACTCGGACGTTGCCTTTCCACGAGCCCGTTTTTCTGAAGAGTTGCTGGCGGAGATTAAGCAATATGCGCCCTCGATTGTAGAAGAAGATGATGATGAAATTATTATCAAACATCTGTACATCGAAAGACGGATGGTGCCCTTAAATATCTTCTTGGGAGAAGCAGAGAAAAGCGGCGATGATGCGGCCATTGAGCACGGTATTTTTGAATACGGTAATGCCATTAAAGAGCTGGTCGCGGCAAATATTTTCCCTGGCGATATGCTGTATAAAAACTTTGGCGTGACGCGCCATAGCCGTGTCGTGTTCTATGATTATGATGAGATTGAATACGTCAGCGATTGCAATTTTCGCGTGATTCCGCAAGCGCGCAATGAAGAGGATGAGATGGCGTCGGAGCCGTGGTATCCAGTCGCAAAAAATGATGTCTTCCCAGAACAGTTCGGCCCGTTCTTATTGGGCAACCCCAAGGTGCGGCAGTATTTTATGAAGCATCATGCCGATTTACTGACGGCAGATTACTGGCAAACGCGCAAGCTACGCATTATGGCGGGCAAGGTGGATGATGTTTTCCCTTATCCGCAAGAAGTACGCTTCAGCCATCAAACTCAACTGCATCAGTTAAATGAGTTGAAAACACAGAGTTCGCAAAAATAATTCACAAAAGTTCGCCTCATCTTTACAAACAATTTTTTGGAGATATCACATGAATGATCCTATCGTTATCGTCGGCGCCGCACGCACACCTATGGGTGCATTTCAGGGCGACTTTTCTTCTGTCACCGCTAGTCAATTGGGTGCAGTGGCGATCAAGGCAGCAGTAGAGCGCTCTGGCGTTAAACCAGAACTGATTGAAGAAGTTTTGTTCGGCAACTGTCTGATGGCAGGTCAAGGTCAGGCGCCAGCGCGCCAAGCTGCATTGGCTGCGGGTTTGCCCATGTCTACCGGTGCGGTGACCTTATCAAAAATGTGCGGCTCTGCGATGAAGGCAACCATGATGGCGTTTGACTCCATTCTTGCGGGCAGCAATGAAGTCATGGTCAGCGGCGGGATGGAATCGATGACCAACGCGCCGTATCTGATCCCTAAAGCGCGTGGCGGCTATCGTATCGGTCACGGCATGATGTACGACCACATGATGCTGGATGGTCTGGAAGATGCATACGACAAAGGCAGATCAATGGGCACTTTCGCCGAGGATTGCTCCGCCAAATACCAGTTCAGCCGTGAAGAACAAGATGCGTTTGCAATCGCCTCTGTCAAGCGCGCACAGGCAGCGACTGCCGACGGTTCTTTTGCATGGGAAATCGCTCCGGTGACGGTATCTGGTCGCAGTGGTGATGTGGTCATCGATAAAGATGAAGGTCCGCTCAAAGCCAAGCTCGATAAAATTCCGGCATTGAAACCGGCGTTTAAAAAAGACGGCACGATTACTGCTGCATCTTCTTCATCGATCAACGACGGTGCCGCTGCACTGGTCTTGATGCGTGAGTCTAAAGCCAAAGAACTCGGCTTGACACCGATCGCCAAAATCCTTGGTCACGCCAGCCACGCGCAAGAACCGGGCTGGTTCACCACAGCACCCATCGGCGCGATAGAAAAGCTGTATAAAAAAATTGGCTGGACAACTGCCGATGTCGATCTGTTCGAAATTAACGAAGCCTTTGCAACAGTGCCAATGGCAGCGATGAAAGACCTCGGTATTTCTCATGACAAGATTAACGTTCATGGCGGTGCTTGTGCATTGGGTCATCCTATCGGCGCATCAGGTGCCCGTATCATTATCACTTTGATCGGTGCGTTGAAAAAGCAAGGTAAAAAACGCGGTGTCGCATCACTGTGTATTGGTGGTGGTGAAGGTACAGCGATGGCGATTGAGCTGGTTTAAATAGCACTCAGCGCACCCGATCAACAAACTCAGTTTTTATCTTCTATCTCTGGAAAAATAATGCCAACAGCCTTAATTCTCGGTGCCTCTCGCGGTATCGGCCACGAACTGGCAAAGCAATATAAAGCTGCCGGGTGGCGCGTCATCGCCACTGCTCGCAAACCGGAAGATCTGGCGACTTTACAAGCGGCGGGCTGTGAGGCTTTACCGCTGGATGTCACCAATCTGAACGATTGCGCGGGATTAGGCTGGCGGCTGGATGATGAAAAAATTGATATCGCGATTCTGAACGCCGGTGTGTATGGACCTCGAATTTCTGGTTTGACTTCACCGGACGAAAACCATTTTGACGAGGTGATGCATACCAACGTTCTGGCTGCGATGCGTATCTTACCGATGGTGTTGCCTCTCGTAGAAAACACCAAAGGTAAGCTGGCAGTGATCTCATCACGTATGGGCTCAATCAGTTTGCGTGAGAGTTCCAGTGGATGGTTGTATCGCGCTAGTAAAGCCGCTCTCAATTCAGTGTTAAAAGATGTCTCGCTGGAAGCAAAACATGTTGTCTGCGTTGCCTTCCATCCAGGCTGGGTACAAACTGATATGGGTGGGGCTGGTGCAGATATCACGGTGGAACAAAGCGCTAGTGGAATACGCGCTAGTCTGGCTGCTTTTACCGTAAAAGATAATGGACAGTTTTTTAATTACGACGGCACGGGTATAAGCTGGTGATAGATTTATAGATACCTAGGACTTACGCAAAATTGCCCCAGCAAGGCGTAAGTTCTAATAAGTTGGTAAGTCATTAGCAATCCATAAAAATTACGAGACTAAGCATGTTATTAACGCCAGAACACGAAATGATACGCGATGCCATTCGCGCATTTGCGCAGGAAAAATTAGTCCCCAACGCAGCGCGCTGGGATAAAGAGCACCACTTCCCTGCCGCAGAATTAAAAGAACTAGCGCAGATGGGTGCTTATGGTGTCGCCGTGCCGGAAGAGCTTGGCGGCGCAGGGATGGATTATCTGTCTCTGGCGCTGGTACTGGAAGAAATTGCTGCTGGTGACGGCGGTACTTCCACTGTGATCTCGGTCAATAATTGTCCGGTATGCAGTATCGCCATGATGTATGCGAACGACGCGCAAAAAGACCAATGGCTGCGACCGCTGGCCAGCGGCAAGATGCTTGGTGCTTTCTGCCTGACCGAGCCGCATGCGGGCAGCGATGCCTCCGATCTTCGTACTACAGCGAAGAAAGAGGGCAACGAATACGTATTGAACGGTGTCAAGCAATTCATCACCAGTGGCAAGCATGCGGACGTTGCTATTGTCATGGCAGTCACCGATAAAGCTGCAGGCAAAAAAGGTATTAGCGCATTCTGGGTGCCAACCAATACACTGGGTTATATCGTCGCCAGTCTGGAACAAAAAATGGGACAGCATTCTTCCGATACGGCGCAAATTTTATTTGAAAATTGTCGTATTCCAGCTGAGAACTTGATCGGCGAAGAAGGCATGGGTTACAAAATTGCCCTATCCGGTTTAGAAGGTGGTCGCATCGGGATTGCCTCCCAATCGGTGGGGATGGCACGCGCCGCTTTTGACGCAGCCCTGGCGTATGCCAAGGATCGTACCAGTTTTGGTAAAGCGATTTTTGATCATCAATCGGTGCAGTTCAAACTGGCCGATATGGCGACCCAGATCGAGGCCGCCCGTCAATTGATCTGGCATGCCGCCAGTTTAAAAGATGCAGGTAAGCCTTGTTTGAAAGAGGCGGCGATGGCGAAATTGTTTGCGTCTGAAATGGCAGAAAAAGTCTGCTCCGATGCGATACAAGTGCATGGTGGTTATGGCTACGTCAGCGATTTTCCCGTCGAGCGGATTTACCGTGATGTACGGGTTTGCCAAATCTATGAAGGCACCTCAGACATCCAAAAAATCCTGATTGGACGTGCGTTAGCACAGGGTTAAAGTTCCCTCTCCCGCACGCGAGAGAGGGGATTTGAAACCGATGTTTGGTCAAAAGACGAAAAAGATTGAAAAATCCAGTGAAATCAAATAGGCAGTTATGACCAAGTTGTGTCCCTGTGATTCAGGAAAACAGTTTAGCCAGTGTTGCGCCCCCTATTTAAACGGCAGCGCTATCGCGTCTAATGCAGAGGTCTTGATGCGCTCCCGCTATACCGCCTATACCTTGGGGGATGAGGCTTATCTGCGTGCGACTTGGGATGTACGCACTTGTCCGGCAGAAAAAATCGTGCATGATGAGCCAACTCAATGGTTGGGTTTAGAAGTTAAACATTACTCGCTTGATGCAGGTAAGACCGACACCGCGTTAGTAGAATTTGTAGCACGTTACAAAATTGGCGGGCGAGCACATCGCCTGCATGAGCTAAGCCGCTTTTTACAAGAAGATGGTAAATGGTTTTATGTGGATGGTAGTTTCCCGACCAAAGACGATAAGAAGAGAAAAGACAAATGACGACCTTAGATTCTAAACTGAATAGCCGTTCCGAAGACTTCAAAGCCAACGCTGCTGCTATGCAGCGAGTGGTCGATGACCTTAAAGAAAAAGTAGCTAAGATCGCTCTCGGTGGCGGTGATGAAGCACGCAAAAAACATCTGGCACGCGGTAAGTTGTTGCCACGCGACCGAGTGCAAATGTTATTGGATGCAGGCACGCCATTTCTAGAGTTCTCACAACTTGCCGCCTACGATATGTACAAAGAAAAGAGCGGTGCCGACGCCGCTCCGTCCGCCGGTGTAATTACCGGTATCGGTCGCGTCGCAGGGCAAGAATGTGTGATTGTCTGTAACGACGCGACGGTGAAGGGTGGGACTTATTATCCGTTGACGGTCAAAAAGCATTTACGCGCACAAGAGATTGCCGAGCAAAATAATTTGCCATGTATTTATCTGGTGGACAGTGGCGGCGCTAACTTACCAAATCAGGATGATGTATTCCCTGATCGGGATCATTTCGGTCGCATTTTCTTCAATCAGGCAACCATGTCGGCCAAAGGTATACCGCAAATCGCGGTGGTCATGGGCTCGTGTACCGCTGGCGGCGCTTATGTGCCGGCGATGAGTGACGAATCGATTATCGTCAAAAATCAAGGGACGATTTTTCTGGGTGGTCCACCGCTAGTCAAAGCCGCTACCGGTGAGGTCGTCAGCGCCGAAGATCTTGGTGGTGGTGACGTCCACACACGTCTTTCAGGCGTGGTCGATCATCTGGCACAAAATGATACTCATGCGCTATCGATGGCGCGCACCATTGTCTCTAACTTAAATCGTCAGAAGCCAGCTAGCGTCGTATTAAAAGAAGTAGAAGAGCCGAAATTCCCCCCGCAAGAATTATATGGCGTCATCCCGGTGGATACCCGCAAACCATTTGATGTGCGTGAAGTGATTGCGCGTGTAGTCGATGGTAGCCATTTCGATGAATTCAAGGCGCGTTATGGCACTACCTTAGTCTGCGGCTTTGCACATATCCACGGCATGCCGGTAGGTATTATTGCGAACAACGGTATTCTGTTTTCTGAATCTGCATTAAAGGGAACGCATTTCATTGAGCTATGCTGTCAGCGCAAAATCCCGCTAGTATTTTTGCAAAATATCACCGGCTTCATGGTCGGTCGCAAATATGAAAACGAAGGTATCGCCCGCAACGGCGCCAAGATGGTCACCGCTGTCGCCACTGCCAATGTGCCAAAATTTACCGTCATTATCGGCGGCAGTTTTGGTGCCGGTAACTACGGCATGTGTGGTCGCGCTTTCTCTCCGCGCTTTATGTGGATGTGGCCAAATGCACGTATCTCCGTCATGGGCGGCGAACAAGCAGCCAGTGTACTGGCGACCGTTAAGCGCGACGGCATCGAAGCCAAAGGCGGCACTTGGACTGCGGAAGAAGAGGACGCATTTAAGCAACCGATCAAAGACCAATACGAACATCAAGGCCACCCCTATTTCGCCTCCGCCCGGTTGTGGGATGACGGTGTGATTGATCCGGCAGATACGCGCATGGTGCTTGGATTGGGATTGTCAGCAGCGTTGAATGCGCCAATACCGGATGTGAAGTTTGGCTTGTTCAGGATGTAAATTTATGAAGCTGCTTGCACTTGCATTCTTATCCTTAATGGGACTTATCGCAGAGATTACCCACGCCGAAGAGATACTTTCTGCGACCTTGAATGAATCTGTTATTAAAATTCCTACGACCGTAAGGACGGTATTTCGGCAAGATGTGAGTAAGGAAATGGTGGTGACGCAGTTCCGACCTTCTGGAGACGGACCCTTCCCTATTGCAATTTTATTGCATGGACGCAGTTATAAAGATCGCTCCAAACCTAGTCGTGAGCGTTTTCTGCAAGCAGCAAGATATTTCGTTAACCGTGGTTTTGCCGTATGGGTACCGACTCGGCTCGGTTATGGTGATTCTGGTACCGAGCCTGATCCAGAGTATTCTGGTACTTGTTCTGGCAAAGATTATTTGCCCGGCTATGAGGCGGCAGCGGTTAGCACGCTTGATGTAATTGCCTATGCAAAACAACAATCCTATGTCGACCCAGCGCGCATAGTTATTCTTGGTCAATCTTACGGCGGTGCGACGGCAATAACTTTGGCTGCAAAGAATCCGCCAGGTCTGATCGCGGTAATCAATTTTGCTGGAGGTGGTGGCGGAAATCCTGACACTCAGCCGTATGAGCCTTGTCGGCCTGATTTATTGAAAGAGATGTTCGGACTTTATGGCAAGACAGCGCGGGTTCCAAGTTTGTGGATTTATACAGAAAACGATAAATACTTTGGTCCAAATTATCCCAAACAATGGTTTGCTGAGTTCCAGAAGCAGGCTTCAGGAAACAAGGCGGCAGAATATCGGGCTATGCCTGCATTTGGCGACAACGGGCATTTCTTTTTCTCCCGTGCTTTTTCGGTCTGGCGTCCGATAGTTGACGAGTTTTTACAACGTCAAGGTGTTCAGATACCGCAAAGCATTGGAATTTTTCAGGACACGGGCTATGCAAATTTACAAGATATTGCCAGTTTGCCGTCAACCAATCCTGACGCAAGAGAAAAATATGCGAGATTTTTAGAGCTAGATATTCCTCGTGCTTTTGTCTTTGGCTCTGCAGGAGAATTCGGATATGCCGGAGCAACTCATGACGCCCTTATAAAAGCATTAGAATTTTGTAAGAAGCGTGCCAATAGTGAATGTGTTCCGTACGCCATAGATGATAAGGTGGTCTGGAAAAAACTCAACGTCGGTAGTGCACCCGATACTGGTTCTTAAGTGAGTTTCTGGATGCAAATGGATTTGTCAGAGTACCGAATAAATAGGAAAAACGTAATGGATACGCTCACAATTTCAATCAGTGATTATGTCGCGACAGTCACACTCAATCGCCCGGAAGTCCGCAATGCCTTTAATGAAATGTCGATCGCCGAGATAACTCAGACCTTCCGGGATTTGGCTGCTAACGATCACATCCGTGCTATTGTGCTGGCCGCGAATGGCTCCGCTTTTTGTGCTGGTGCAGATTTAAATTGGATGAAAAAAATGGCGGATTATTCTCACGAAGAAAATCTCGCCGATGCGGGTCAACTGGCTGAAATGCTGCGGACTATTTATTGTTGCCCTCAACCTGTAGTCGCCAAAGTACAAGGCGATTGTTACGCAGGTGGCATGGGTTTGGTTGCTGCTTGCGATATCGCGGTCAGTGCAGATGTGGCGAATTATTGTTTAAGTGAAGTCAAACTTGGTTTGATTCCCGCGACGATTTCTCCGTATGTGATTAAGGCGATGGGCGAGAGTGCAGCGCGACGTTACTTCATCACGGCTGAAAGGTTCAGTGCAGCAGAAGCGCATCGTATCGGGTTTGTGCATGAACTGGTGAGTGCAGAAGCTCTTGATGAAAAGGTCGCCGAGATCGTTAAGTCGCTGGTGTCGAATAGCCCGAACGCAGTAAGGCAGGCAAAGCGTCTGGTACAAAATGTTGCCAGCCGCGAACTCACGGATGCATTGATTGCCACAACCGTTGAGGGTATTGCACATATCCGCGCGTCGGACGAAGGACGTGAGGGTGTTCGTTCATTTTTAGAAAAACGCAAACCGGGCTGGCTGCTATGAAAAAGAGAACACTATTAGTCAGTGCCGTTGCCTTGACTGCTGTCGCTGCGGCTGGTTTTGCAAGCTACCGAAAATCGACTGTTGAAATTACCTCGATCACGAATATGCTAACGCAGCTAGAAGCTTTGAAGTCGCGTGATCTGGCTGCCAAATTAGTCCAAAAAACTGGCTGGGCACCTTACAAAGTGTTCGTGCATCTGGCGCAAAGTATTCAGTATTCGATGACCGGTTATCCCGAGATGAAGCCCGAGTTGTTTCAGCACACCGCCGGTAGTGCCGCCTTCTATGCATTCTCGGTTGCCGGCGCGATGCGCCACAATTTGACTGAACCGATTCCCGGCGCACCGGCGATTGCCGATACCGGCAATGTCAGTGAGGCGATTGATCTTGTGATCAAGGCGTTGCAAGAGTTTCAGAGTTATACCGGAGAACTGCGGCCACATTTTGCCTACGGCTTATTGAGCAAGACTGAGTTTGCAAACGCGCATGTGATGCATATAGAAAATCACCTTAAGGAGATTCAGTCTTAGAGGAGCTTTGCAGTAGGACGGTCTGTAGGGTGCGTCATGCGCACCGTTGGTGAAAAAAACGATGAATAAAAAGAGTGCATCTGGTGAGATGCCAGGTACTCAAGGTACTCAAGGTACTCAAGGTACTCAAGGTACTCAAGGTGCGCATGGCGCACCCTACTTGATGTTTGATCCTTAGTCGTCGGCTGCTATGTTTGGCATCTCGATTAAAGTTTTTTAGAATTATCCGAAATAGAACGTCCAATCAATCTGCGGCTTTCCGGGCATAAACCTGCTAGAAGCCGCATAAGTAAAGGACGTTCCTTTTGAGAGATCTTCTGTTGAAAAGTTTGGAGTAAGTTTGAATTTGAATCAAAAAACCGACTGGGTCGCGCGCAGCCTGCAAAGTGTCTGGCATCCGTGTACCCAGATGCAACATCACGAAACGTTTATGCCGCTGATTCCAGTGAGTCATGGTCGCGGTGCTTGGCTGTTTGATACCGATGGCAAGCGCTATCTCGATGGCATCAGCTCTTGGTGGGTGAATTTATTTGGACATGCTAATCCACGTATCAATGCCGCGCTGAAAGATCAGCTTGATCAGTTAGAGCACGCGATGCTGGCAGGTTTTACACACGAACCTGTGATTCGTTTATCCGAGCGTTTATCCGCTTTAACAGGCGGTGTGTTGGGGCATTGTTTTTATGCTTCAGACGGCGCCTCGGCGGTAGAAATTGCTTTGAAGATGAGTTTCCATTTTTGGCGTAATGCAGGGCAGACCGCTAAACAAGAATTTATCTGCCTTAAGGGTAGTTATCACGGCGAGACCTTGGGTGCATTGGCAGTGACGGATGTAAAGTTGTTTCGCGATGCCTATGGTCCCCTGCTCAATAATACTCATGTGGTCGCCTCGCCGGATGCGCGTCAGGCGCTAGACGGTGAGAGTGCCGCTGATGGTGCTATCAAAGTTGCGCGCCATGCCGCAGCAGATTTAGAGCGCTGTCTGCAAGCAAATACGGGGAAAATCGCTGCCGTGATTTTGGAGCCGCTAGTGCAATGTGCCACCGGCATGGCGATGCATGATCCAGAGTATTTACGATTGGTGCGCACCTTATGCGATCAGTACCAAGTCCATTTAATTGCAGATGAAATTGCCGTCGGATGCGGCCGTACCGGTACATTTTTCGCGTTTGAACAAGCACATCAGCAAGCGCATCAGCAAGCACATCAGCAAGCAAATCCATTACCAAAGATCTGGCCTGATTTTGTTTGTTTATCTAAAGGGATCAGCGGTGGTTATTTGCCTTTGTCTTTAGTCATGACGCGGGATGAAATTTATCAAGGGTTTTATCACAGTGACACAGCACGTGGTTTTTTGCATTCGCATTCTTATACGGGCAATCCGCTGGCTTGTCGTGCAGCGTTGGCGACCTTGGATATTTTTGAGTCGGACGATGTACTGAATCAAAACCGGATCAAGGCAGCCAAGATTACGTCTGCTCTTCAGCCTCTGGCTCAGCATGAAAAAGTCCAGCATTTTCGGCAGCAAGGGATGATCTGGGCGTTTGATGCAGTCATAGACGATGTGCAGGATGCTAGTAGTTTTTCGCGCCGGTTTTTTACTATGGCACTTCAGCATGAGCTGTTATTGCGTCCTATCGGTCGTACCGTTTATCTGATGCCGCCGTATATTTTGGACGATGAAGAAATCGCTGGTGTCGCGGCCCGTATACAGACCGTGTTTGAAGAAGTCATCAAGGTGGCGCGATGAAATTACTCGACCACCTGCAGACGGAATTAACTACATTAGACGCACAAAGTTTGCTGCGCCGTCGTCGTATCACCGACACCATGTGCGCACCGCGTACCCAAGTCGATGGTAAGGCAATGCTGGCTTTTTGCAGTAACGATTATCTGGGGTTTGCTGCCCATCCGGCAATCATCGCAGCAATGCAAGAAGGGGTTGCTTTATACGGTGCAGGCAGTGGCGCATCCCACCTGATCAGCGGCCACTCGCGTGCGCATGCAGTGCTGGAAGAAAGACTAGCCAGTTTTCTTGCTCCGCATTTAGAGCAAGCGCAAGCGCTCTATTTCTGCACCGGTTACATGGCAAATCTGGCAGTAATTTCTGCCTTAGCTGCTGCTTCAAAATCAACTGCTGCATCAAAATCAAGCACCGATGTTTTTTCTGAAGCATTAAATCATGCCTCGCTGATCGACGGAGCGCGTTTATCACGTGCCACTGTCAAGGTGTATCCGCATAGCGATGTCGCTGCCTTAGAAAGCCTGCTGCGTGCCAGTAACGCAGCAACTAAAATTGTAGTGACTGACAGTGTATTTTCTATGGATGGTGACCTTGCGCCGTTACCTGCTTTGCTCGCTTTATGTGAGCAATACGATGCTTGGTTAGTGGTTGATGATGCGCATGGCTTTGGTGTCTTGGGCGACCATGGTCGTGGTGCGTTAGAACATTTTAATTTGCGTTCACCGAATCTGGTTTATATGGGAACCTTGGGCAAGGCCGCCGGTGTCGCCGGTGCGTTTGTTGCGGCCCATGCCACGGTGATTAACTGGATGGTGCAAAAAGCCCGACCCTATATTTACACCACGGCAGCACCACCTGCGATTGCGCATGCCTTGTTAACTAGCCTTGATCTGATACAAGGTGAGGAGGGTGCGATACGCAGAGCCAATGTACAGAATCTGATCAGACAAATGCAGCAGGGTTTGCAACTAAAACAGTGGCAATTGATGGCGTCTTCTACGGCAATTCAACCGATTCTGATTGGTGACAATGCCAGCACCATGCGGATTGCCGCAGACTTGTATGCACAAGGATACTGGGTAGGCGCAATCCGTCCACCGACAGTGCCGGTTGGTACTGCGCGTTTGCGTATCACCTTGTCTGGCTCGCATACCAGTGATGATGTCGCACAGCTGGTTTCAGCGATGAATCAACTGGAGGCTTCGCAATGACTGTCTTAAAACACCGTGCGGATTATTTTGTTACTGGTACCGATACCGAAATCGGTAAAACTCTAACTAGCGCCGCCTTGCTGTACGCCTTATCGCAGCGAGGCCTGCGAGTTGTCGGTATGAAACCAGTCGCTGCTGGTGCAAGCCTGATCGATGGCGTCTGGCATAACGATGATGTGGATATGTTGCAGGCGGCCTCCAGCATCAAGGCGAATACAGATGTAGTCTCGCCTTATTTAATGCAAGCTGCGGCGGCACCGCATATCGTCGCTATGCAAGAAAATGTCAGTATTTCTGATACGCATATCCAGACTTGCTATACCCAGTTGCAACAGCAATCCGATGCTGTGATAGTGGAGGGAGTCGGTGGTTTTTGTGTACCACTGACAGCGACCTTTGATACAGCGCAGATGGCGCAACAATTTGCCCTGCCAGTAATCATGGTGGTGGGTATGCGTTTAGGCTGTATTAATCATGCATTGCTCACTGCTGAGGCGATCAATGCGCGTGGATTAAAGCTGGTTGCATGGGTCGCCAACACCACACAAGCTAAGATGTCGTATTTTGAAGAAAACGTACAGGCTCTCAAGGACAGATTGCCGGCACCTTTGCTAGGGATTATCCCAAGTCTGGCAGATCCAAGCGCACAGGCCGCTGCCAGTTATTTGAATTTAGATGTAATTGCAGGACTTACGTAAAACGTCCCAACTGCCTTACCGGGACAACTTTGCGTAAGTCCTGAATTATTAATGGACTCTATTGACAACCAAGCCTATTGACAACAGAACTTAGTAACTCATTGAATTAATTGATGTGAAGGATTTCACCATGCAACAGACAGAACAGACAGCTGCTCCTCTAAATTTCCAAACGCCGGTCAAGCCTATTGAAGCCGAGGTTTGGCCTCTTGACGATGTAATGGCCTTGTTTGATTTGCCGTTTAACGATCTGATGTTTAAAGCGCAGACGGCACATCGTACTAATTTCCCGGAGGGTGATGTCGAATTGGCGACACTACTCTCGATAAAGACCGGTGGTTGCGAAGAAGATTGCAGCTATTGCCCGCAAGCGGCACGTTATGACACTGGTGTCGAAGCGAAAAAAATGCTGGATGTGCGAGAGGTTTTAGATGCAGCCAAAGCCGCCCGTGAAAACGGCGCGACCCGCTTCTGCATGGGCGCAGCATGGCGTTCACCCAAAGACCGCGATATCGAAAAAGTTGAAATCATGGTGCGTGAAGTTAAAGCCATGGGCTTAGAAACCTGCGCGACTTTAGGCATGCTGAAAGAAGAGCAGGCGCAACGTCTGAAAGATGCTGGTCTCGATTATTACAACCATAATCTTGATACTGCACCAGAGTTTTATAGCAATGTAATTTCTACCCGCGATTATCAGGATCGGCTGGATACCCTTGGTCACGTGCGTAGCGCCGGACTCAAAGTTTGCTGTGGCGGCATCGTTGGTATGGGGGAGTCACGCCGCCAGCGCGCTGGCCTGATTGCGCAATTGGCAAACCTCAATCCGTATCCTGAATCCGTACCGGTCAATCACCTGGTGCAGGTGGAAGGTACGCCTCTGCATGGTCTCGATCCGCTCGACCCTCTGGAATTTGTCCGTACCATCGCGGTAGCCCGTATCACTATGCCAAAGGCGCGCGTGCGCTTGTCAGCCGGTCGTCGCCAGATGGGTGAGGCCGTACAGGCGATGTGCTTCTTGGCGGGTGCTAATTCGATTTTTTACGGTGACAAGTTGCTGACTACGCAAAATCCTGAAGCCGAAGACGACCGTGTTTTGCTCGATAAATTGGGTTTGAAAACTCGTGGTGTCGTGGAGAAAAAATCTGGAAGTTGCAGTTAACAATGAATCGCCCTGCAGATGCTGAAGTCGTGTTTCGTTTACTTGCCACGAAGTCTGGTGGGAAGGATCGCCCGATCATGTCTGGGTATAGACCGGCTTATGCAATTAGAGAAAATTATTGGACTTCGACGAATCATGCGTTTCTTGATGTTTCCGAATTAGACCCGGGAAACTCAGCGAGGGCGCATATCTGGTTTCTGACGCCTGAAGTTTATCCAAATAGTCTTTGGATTGGACGAGAAATACCGGTAGCGGAAGGAAATCGTGTAATCGGTAATGCGGTTGTTGTAGCGATATTTAATCCATTGTTATTAGCTGAAGAAAGCTTTGATTCGTGACTAATGCAATTGAATTAATTTTTGATATTTTGAAGAGATCAAACTATGTTTAGTAAAATCCTGATCGCCAACCGTGGCGAAATCGCTTGCCGTGTTGCTGCTACCGCACGCCGCATGGGCATCAAAACCGTCGCTGTGTACTCCGAAGCTGACGCGAATGCGAAACATGTTGCTGTCTGCGATGAAGCAGTTCTAATCGGACCTGCTCCAGCTAAAGAGAGCTATCTGCGCGCTGACAAGATTATCGCAGTTGCGCTGGCCACTGGTGCTCAGGCGATTCATCCGGGATATGGATTTTTATCAGAGAACAGTGAGTTTGCCGATGCCTGCGCCAAAGCTGGCTTAGTTTTTATCGGCCCGCCAGCATCTGCAATTCGCGCAATGGGAAGTAAATCTGCTGCTAAATCTTTGATGGAAAAAGCCAATGTACCGTTGGTACCTGGATACCATGGCGATAATCAGGACGCGGATTTTTTGCAAACAGAGGGTGACCGTATCGGATACCCAGTCTTACTCAAAGCCAGTGCTGGTGGTGGTGGCAAAGGTATGCGGGTAATTGAAAAATCTGCCGACTTTAAAGAAGCACTCGCCTCTTGTAAGCGGGAAGCGATTAGCTCCTTTGGTGATGACAAAGTACTTGCAGAAAAATATCTGCAACGTCCGCGCCATATCGAGATACAAGTTTTTGCCGATACACAAGGCAACTGCGTTTATCTGTTTGAGCGTGATTGTTCGGTACAACGCCGCCATCAAAAAGTATTAGAAGAGGCTCCGGCTCCGGGCATGACCACGGAGCGCCGCACTGCTATGGGTGAGGCTGCGGTGGCTGCCGCAAAGGCGGTAGGCTATGTCGGTGCAGGTACGGTCGAATTCATAGCCAATCAAGACGGTTCTTTCTACTTTATGGAAATGAATACTCGTTTACAGGTAGAACATCCTGTGACCGAAATGATTACCGGTACGGATTTAGTTGAGTGGCAATTGCGTGTCGCTGCCGGGCAGCCTTTGCCGATGTCGCAGTCAGAACTTAGCATCAATGGTCATGCGATAGAGGCGCGTGTATATGCAGAGAACCCAGAAAAAGGCTTCCTGCCGTCAATCGGTACATTGCTGCATAACCAGACGCCACCGGCGGTCAATTTTGAGTTAGGTGGCGTAGTCAATACGCCTGCGGCGTTCCGTATTGACAGTGGTGTGCGTGAAGGCGACAGCATCTCACCGTTTTATGATCCGATGATCGCCAAGTTAATCGTCTGGGGCAAAGATCGTAGCGAAGCTTTGGCACGTATGTCGCAAGCCTTGGCACAATATCAAATCGTTGGTTTGTCCTCGAATATCGCTTTCTTGCAGCGTCTGATTACTAGCCCTGCATTTTCTACCGCTGATCTGGATACTGGTTTAATTGAGCGTAATCAAGAGGTCTTATTTCCGTCAGTAGTTCCAGCCAGCTTGCAGGTATTAGCGTTAGCGGTCGTATCCTTATTGCAAGCTGAAAAAATAGGCGGCAATGACCCATGGAAAAGCAATCATGGCTGGCGTATGAACAGCACTTTACAGCGCACGATCAAGCTGGAAGAGGAGCATGGCGCGCATGGAGTTGTGGTCAGTTATCTTGCAGATTCCTGGTTAATCACGGTAAACGGCGCTAGCGCAAATGTCACGTTAGCAAATCATACGGGACATCAACTCAGCCTAAAGATTGGTGATCAAATGATCACCGGCACCGTAGTACGCAATGCAGAAACGATCAATATATTCAGCCAAGGTCAACATACTCAATTGCACTACGCCGATCCGATGGCACATGCAGGCGAGGTAGAAAGCGAAGGCGGACGACTAACAGCACCAATGCCAGGCAAGATCGTCGCGGTGCTGGTCAGCGCCAGGCAAGAGGTTAAAAAAGGCGACGCACTGTTGATCATGGAGGCGATGAAGATGGAACACACCATCGCAGCACCGCACGACGGCGTTGTTGAGGAAGTGTTGTATGCCGTTGCAGATCAGGTTACTGAAGGCGCGCCACTACTGACCTTTAAACAAGATTAGTCAACCTCGCTTATTTTTAGAACTCCTCTCCCGCCAGCGGGAGCAGGGAGACCACTGTAATTCACATGAAAATAATCTTCTACTCGTCTGGTATTAATCCAGAACAATGGCTAAATAGCCTTAACCGTGCATTGCCAAATAGTGATATCCGCGTTTGGCAAGACGGTGATGTTGCGGCCGCTGATTATGCGATTGTTTGGAAGCCACCAGTCTCCATGTTGGCAGGGCGTAGTGATTTAAAAGCGATTTTCAATCTCGGCGCCGGTGTTGATGCGATTTTGCAGTTAGGTGATGCATTACCTAAAGGCGTGCCCGTGATTCGTCTGGATGATGCCGGTATGGGCACACAAATGGCAGAATACGTGAGCCATGCTTTACTGCGTTACTACCGCAGATTTGATCATTATGATCAGCAAAGACAGGCACAACACTGGCAACTTCTAAAACCCTTTGAGAAGCAAGATTTTAGTGTTGGTGTACTGGGACTTGGTGTCTTGGGTAAACGGATTGTAGAGGCGATTTCTGGTTTCGGCTTTCCTATCAATGGCTGGAGCCGTACACAAAAAAATATCGCAGGCGTTACTTGTTATGCAGGTCAAGACGGTCTCGACGCTTTTTTAAAAACATCTAAAGTAGTAGTCTGTATCTTGCCGCTGACCGACGATACACGCAATATTTTAAACCGTAACAATTTACAAAAATTGCCCAAGGGTGCTTACATTATTAACGTTGCCCGCGGCGCCCATCTAGTTGAAGACGATTTATTGGTTTTGATACGGGAAGGGCATATTGCCGGTGCGACATTAGATGTGTTCCAGACCGAGCCACTGCCTGCTGGACATGCTTTCTGGTCAGAGCCTAGTATCAGTATTACACCGCATATCGCGGCAACGACCTTGCGTGATGAAAGCACAAAACAGATTGCAGATAAAATCAATGCGCTAGCAAACGGTCAGGCCGTCACTGGCATCGTCGATCCATCCAGAGGATATTAATATGATCAGCAGCTTACCTAAGCAAGTCAAAATCGTCGAAGTCGGTCCACGTGATGGTTTACAAAATGAGAAAGAAAGCATTTCAGCAGATATCAAAATCGAGCTGGTCAATCGCCTTACAGATGCCGGTTTCAGTAATATCGAGGCGGCCTCTTTTGTCTCACCCAAATGGGTGCCGCAAATGGCAACCTCAAGCGAGGTCATGGCAAGCATCAAGCGTAAACCAGGCGTGATTTACTCGGTGCTTACCCCGAATATGAAAGGCTTTGAGGCCGCACTCGCCGCCGGTGCTGATGAGGTCGTTATCTTCAGCTCTGCGTCCGAAGCCTTCGCACAAAAGAATATCAATTGCTCGATTGCAGAATCAATAGAACGCTTCCGCGATGTCGTACTAGCTGCCAAGCAAAATAAAATCCGCCTGCGTGGCAGCATCAGTTGCTCCTTTGGCTGTCCGTACCAAGGCGAGGTCGATCCTGCCAGTGTCGCCGATGTCGTCAAGCGCTTGCGTGATCTGGGCTGCGACGAAATCGACATCGCCGACACCATCGGCGTCGGTACTGCCCGCCAGGTACAGCACGTGATGCAACTAGTCGCGCAAGATTTTCCGCTAAATAGTTTATCGGGACACTTTCACGACACTTATGGTCAGGCACTAGCGAATATTTATGCAAGTCTGGAAGTTGGGATTTCGATCTTCCATTCCTCCGTCGCGGGTTTAGGTGGTTGCCCTTATGCGAAAGGTGCG
Source organism: Undibacterium sp. GrIS 1.2 (assembly GCF_040544435.1). Lineage (NCBI taxonomy): Bacteria > Pseudomonadati > Pseudomonadota > Betaproteobacteria > Burkholderiales > Oxalobacteraceae > Undibacterium > Undibacterium sp. GrIS 1.2. Next base: position 15,865 of record NZ_JBEONP010000034.1, on the reverse strand, counting down.
ACAGGTAATGTAGCGACCGAGGACGTGCTGTTTATGATGCAAGGTCTTGGTATTGCTACCGGGATTGATTTAAATGCGGTAGTCGATACTGGGCAGTTTATCTCTGGACATCTGGGGCGCAAGGCGGTCAGTCGAGCTGGGAATGCTATTGCGGCAAAGAGGATTGGCTAAACGGTCAATGGCAGGATGCACCGCGTGCACCTTTTTTTCGTTTAATTCTCTATGACGTTTGCTTAGATTGTCAGCCAGTGGAGACCGGCGGCTACTCACTTTTCTTACTTCGCCAAGAAAAATAAGTAAAAGAAGGTCATCCGAAAATCGTTGCCTGTTCGAGTTCTCTTTTGTGCGCGTCAAATAATCGGAAGGCTCACAACTCGTTGCCGTGTAGGCCGCACGTCCGCTTGCTAACGGACACCTTTAAGTAGGCGAGATATACGCATCTCGAAGCCCTGGCTACACCTCATACAGAGACACTTTTTTCCAATTTCGACCAAAAGCAACAAATCTAATAATCTTTCCCTAGCGCAAATATACTGAGTTTATAATCAGGCATATTTTCCAAACAGAGAAGAAAAATGATGGAAGCCCATATGTCGTCGCAAATCCGTACCCTCACCTATGTTGAGAATGAAGACCATCCGGTATTTGGTACCTTGGTGGAGCAAATTTTACATTTGCTGAACTCCAAGTTGAGTTTTAGTGACATCTTGATTCACCAAAATAGTCCGATCATGTTGCGCCAACCTAAAGGCCTGGTCGCGGTGACGGATTCGCCGATTACCAAAGAAGAGTTAGAAGAATTTTTTGAGGTGATTGAGCCTAATTGGTCCGAGCGCATACAAGACCGTGCTTTCGATCGCTCGATTGATTTAAATACGGCGCGCATACGTGCCAACTGTTTTACCTTCCAGGGTAAAAAGCGTCTTGGTTGTGTGATCCGCCGTTTTCCGCGTGAGCCTATGGAGCTGAGCCAGTTGGGCTTGCGTCAGTGTGAGCAGGATTTTGCCAAGCTCACTAGCGGGCTGGTGCTAATCATTGGCGATACTTGTCAGGGCAAATCGACTACGATTGCATCGATGCTGGATCAGATTAATAAAACACGATCTGGCCACATCATCACGATAGAAGATCCGGTTGAAACTTTGATCCCGCAACGTAAGTGCATTATCACTCAGCGCGAAGTTGGTTTTGATGGCGACGTTGAGAGCTATTACCTCGGTGCGCTGGATGCGCTGCGTGAGCGCCCTGATGTCATCGTGATTGGTGAGATCCGTGATGCACAGACCGCGCAAGAAGCATTGGCATTGGCGGAATCAGGTCCTTTAGTACTGGCGTCTTTACATGCCCGTTCGACCGAATTGGGTTTGCAAAAAATGCTGCGTTTGCTAGGGAATGGTGAGCCACAAGCACAGGCGTTGGCACAAGCTTTACGCGGTGTTTTATGCCAGGCGCTTTTGCCTTCGGTTGAGGGCGATCGTTACTACTTGGCGACAGAATGCCTGACCGCTAATCCTACGGTAGCAAAGATGATTGAAAATGGTGGCATCTCTGGCCTACGTGCGCTGATGGATGGCGATGCTATTGCTACTAAACAGAATCCAGGTTGTTATTCTATGAATGCCGCATTAAAGCAGTTGCTGATCAATAAAAAAATTGGTCTGGAAGATGCGCGTAATGCGACTACAGACCGTCTTGGTCTGCTGGCTACTCTAAAGGCCTGAGTTGTTTCAATCGCTTATAAGGTAGCAGTTCAGACTGCAGCCCAGGCTGCAGTTTTTAAGTTGACGCTATCTGATCACGTAACAGCAATATTCCATTTCAAAAATCACTGTACATCGCCATACTTTCCAATAGAGAATAGAAAAGGGTTGTCATTTCACTTCTATTTCACTTTTCTAAAATGAACCAAGAAAATTCTGGTCTGGCGCTGGAGCTGACACAGCTTAGCAAACACTACGGTCGGCCTGCGGTTGACCAGCTTAATCTTCAGGTAAAACGCGGTGAGTTGTATGCTTTGCTGGGGCCAAACGGTGCTGGTAAGACGACGACCTTGCGGATGGTGGCGGGTTTACTGGTGCCGGATTCTGGTAGTGTACAAATCCTTGGCGTTGATCTTGCTGCCAATCCTGCCCTTGCTAAGCAAAAGCTGGCCTACCTGCCAGATGATCCCATGTTGTACAACAAACTCAAGCCGTTTGAGTATCTGGAGTTTGTCGCTGGTTTGTGGGGCATGTCTGCCGCGGATGCCGAGAGCAAGGCGCGTGAGTTGCTGGAGTGGTTAGACCTGAGCAAGCATGCGGATGAATTGACCGAGGGTTTTTCGCGCGGGATGAAGCAAAAGCTGGCACTCGCCGGAGCCCTGATCCACGCGCCTGAATTGATTATTTTGGATGAACCTTTAACTGGTCTGGATGCAGCCGCTGCCAGACAAGTCAAAGACCTGTTGCTTAAACACGTGCAAGCAGGTGGGACGGTGATTTTGACGACGCATATTCTGGATGTAGCGGAGCGTCTGGCCGAACGGATAGGGATTATCCAAAACGGTAAGTTGATTGCCGAAGGTACTTTAGATGAATTGCGTAGCCAGACCAGCCATAGCGTAAATGGTGTGACTGACGCGAATGGTGCGAATGGTGCGAATGGTGTATTTAGCCGCGCAGCCACTTTGGAAGAGGTGTTCTTGCAATTGACGGAGCCTGCCTGATGTTGATTTCAGCCGCAACGATAGCGGCAACAATCGTCACAACGACAGTCACAGCCGCAGCTGCAATGATCGCCAGGTACTCTCAATATCCTTTATGTGGAGTCAATTTCAAATGAAGCTGCCATTTAAAGTCGGTAGTGCACTATGGTTATTGGCGCATGAGTGCCGTATGTTTGTGTACGACATGGGTGGCGGTAAAACGAATCAGACAGACAGCAAAACAGGCAAAGTTAAAGCTGCGCGACGTGGTATGTCGACCACGGGGAAAATCAGTTTCAGCCTGCTATTTATTCTGGCGCATCTGGGCGTGTGGAGCATTATGCGCAAAGTCCCTGCGCTCAAAGCCGAGCCTTCTGCTGTGATTATCATGGGAGCAGGCGCGCTGCTGGCTGTTGTGTTTAGCTTGATGTTGTCATTTGCCCTTAACCGTAGCGTCAAGGTTTTATTCGAGCGCGCTGATCTGGATTTGCTGCTGTCGTCGCCATTGTCTTCCCGCTCTATTTTTAGTGTCAGGCTGATCGCCGTGGTGTTGGGCGTTGCTTCGCTATTTCTGTTGTTGCTAACGCCGGTGGCGCATGTGGGCTTGCTGTTGGGGCAGCCGCGCTGGCTGAGAATTTATCCGGTATTGCTGAGTCTGGCGGTGATCGCATCGTCGTTTGCGATGTTGTTGACCTTAGGGCTGGTGCGCTGGCTAGGTGTGCGGCGCACTTTGACGGTGGCACAATTGATTGGTGCCTTGACTGGCGCATCCATCTTTCTGGTGACTCAGATATTTAATAATCTAAGCCAGGATTATCGTCAGCGGGTATTTGCTGTTTTCCAACCTTTGTTGAAAGCAGATGCTTTAATGGGTGCGCAAAGTTGGTTGTGGTTGCCTGCGCGTGCATTATTTGGTTCGCCTTTAAGCATGCTGATGATGGCGAGTCTGGGCTTGGCTAGCTTTTTGATTACAGTACATTTAACACACCGGTTTTTTTTGCGAGGTGTACAGCAAGTGGGCGGTATGGCAAGTACATCGGCGGGCAAACAGCTACGCACCGCGAGCGCGATCAAACTCCAGTTCCGCTCTGGTTTATGGCGCAGTGTTGTCGTAAAAGAGTGGCGCCTAATTTTACGTGATCCACAATTGATCTCTCAAGTGCTGCTGCAATTGCTGTACATGTTGCCGATGTTTTTCGTCGCTTTTAAAAACGGTGCCGTACTACCCGGAGTGGCAGCGATGCTGACTTTTATTTCCGGCTCTTTGTCGGCCTCTTTAATTTGGGTAATCGTATCCGCAGAAGATGCGCCCGACTTATTACGCGCTGCACCAGCTAATTATCATGTTATCCGCAATGCCAAATTGAGTGCGGCAGTATTGCCTGTATTTGTATTGCTTTTGCCGTTTTTGTGCTGGATGACGTTCAACAATGTATTGCTTGGTTTGTCGCTGACAGTCATGGTGCTATTGTCGATGAGCAGCGCTGCGTTGATGAACTTATGGCTGGCGCTACCTGGCCAGCGGGCGCAGTTTAATAAGCGTGGCAAAGTTGGATTTGTCGCAGGCTTGCTGGACTTTTTCAGCGGAGTCGCCTGGGCCGCTACGACTTATGTCAGCATGCAATTTGGGCTGTGGGGATTTCTACCGCTAACAATAGGTTTGCTAGTACTTGGTGCCGCCTGGCTGATGCGAACCAAAGGGAATTGAGATGACAGGATTGATCATGTGTCTGGTAGAAGTAAATTGCTGTAAATAAGTTCTGCTATTGATTGCAAATTGAGCGCACTCATACACACTTAGAGCGTGCTTAGAATCGATGCTGTTTCTTAGTTAACCGTTAATTAACCGTTGCTTGTGATGTTGGATTTATCGCTTCGCATTGCTTGGCATTTAAAGTATTAATATAAATACTCCCAGTAGGTATATTTAAGTTGTCCATATAAAAATTGGACAATCAGCCAATTTGATAAAAATTTATGGGGAGTATATGTTATTCCTTGATTTTTTCTGGATAACAAAAGAATGTTCCTCAGCAAAAAGGTAACTGCTAAGGTGAATTGGTTTTATGTAGCTCTTGATGTGAATTTGATGTGAATTCGTCGCCCACCCACTCTATTTGATTGATCTTGTGATGACATTTTTTACTAAAAAACGTTTTATCCTCGCTGTCGTGATATTGCTTATTGCTGGCGCCGCAGCCAGCTACTACCAAAAAAAGCAAAAGGCCAGTAAGGATGAGGAGCCACAATTTAAGACCGCCATCGTCGATAAAGGCAACCTGACCCAAACTGTAACTGCCAGCGGCACACTCAATCCGGTTGCGCTCATCAGCGTGGGTTCGCAAGTATCTGGCACTGTGGTGGAGTTGAATGCCGATTTCAACGACAGGGTTAAAAAAGGGCAGGTGTTATTGAAGCTGGACCCGACCATTTTTAACGCCCAGATTAAACAGAGCGAAGCCACGTTGGCATCGGCCGAATCGTCCAAGCGGCTGGCGGTGGCAAACTTAGATCGTAATCAAAAACTAGTTTCGCTGAGCTATATTTCTGGCGCATCGCTAGACCAGTTAAAGCGTGAGGTAGAAGTGGCCGATGCCAATATCAAACTCGCCAGAGCGCAGCTGGATCGGGTGCAGGCGGATTTTAATAACAGCGTGATCCGCTCACCGATTGATGGCGTCATCATCAAGCGCACGATTGATATGGGGCAAACGGTAGCGGCATCTTTCCAGACACCGAACCTGTTCCAGATTGCGCGTGATCTGACCAAAATGCAGATTGATACCAATGTGTCGGAAGCCGATGTGGGATCTTTAAAAGACGGCCAGGCGGCGCGTTTTGTGGTGGATGCCTACCCCGACCGTGAGTTTGATGCGAGCTTGCGTCAGTTCCGGCTTGCTGCCAATGTCCAGCAAAATGTGGTGACGTATAACGTCGTCTTGGACGTGGATAACAAAGATGAATTATTAAAGCCCGGAATGACGGCGCAGGTGCGTCTGGTTGTCGGTAATCGCCAGAACGTATTGCGCATCCCCACCGCTGCATTACGTTTTAAATTGAGTGATGAAGAGATTGCCAAAGAAGCGAAGTTGAAGAAAGAGGCTGATAAAAAAGCGGCAGAATCAGGTGCTGGGTCAAGTGCAGTGACAAGCGCAGCCTCGGCCAGCGCATCTGCTGTGCCTCGCCCAGAAGCAGAGGACGATGTGTCTTTCCGTAGCAAGGGCGAGATGACGCGCTCATTTAAAATTTTTGTGCTGGATGAAAAAAACAAAGCCAAGCCTGTCGATATCAAAATTGGTTTGTCTAATTTCCGCTATACCGAAGTGCTTTCTGGCGATCTAAAGCCTGGTGATAAAGTGATTATCAGATCACTGGATATTGCCAATGCAGGATCACACTAATGGTAAGCACAAAAATGGATACGAAAGGCAAGGCTATAAATCAAACGGTAGCTCAGTCTCAAGCTCAGACGCAAGCTGAGGCTCAACCACTGATCGATATCCGTAAGGTGACTAAAAGTTACTTCTCTGGCGGTATTGAGACCCAGGTTTTATTCGGGATTGATCTGTTGGTACCGCAGGGTGATTTTTTAGCCGTGATGGGGCAATCGGGTTCTGGCAAATCAACGCTGATGAATATTTTTGGTTGTCTGGACCAGGCGACCAGCGGTACTTACCGCTTAAATGGGGTGGATACGTTAACTTTGTCACGCAGTGAATTAGCGACGATACGCAATCGCACAATCGGTTTTGTATTCCAGAGTTTTAATCTGATCAAACGCATGAGCGTTGCAGAGAATGTCGCCTTGCCGCTCATTTATGCCGGTGTGTCGCGTGATAAAGCGTACAAAAAAGCCTTGGTCGAACTGGAGCGGGTGGGCTTAAAAGAGTACGCAAAACGTTTGCCAAATCAACTCTCTGGCGGCCAGCAACAACGGGTGGCAATTGCCCGCGCATTAGTCGCTGATCCACCGCTTATTTTAGCGGATGAGCCAACCGGTAATCTGGATACGCAAACCAGCGTAGAGATCATGCGCTCTTTGCAGCAGTTAAATGCCGAGCGGGGCATTACGATTTTACTGGTGACACATGAGCCAGATATTGCCGCGTATAGCAAACGTTTAGTCCGCCTCAAAGATGGCCATGTTTTATACGATGGCCCGGCAGTAGAGGGTTTGCAACAATTGGCGCAAAGCCACGAGGCGCATGCACAGGCGGCGACTCCTTTCAATAGCCATCTGCCACAAGACCAGAGCGGAGTCAGACTATGAATTTTCTTCAAGTTTTTATTGAAGCATTCCGCTCCATGAATGCCAATCGGCTGCGTACCTCGCTGACTATGCTGGGCATCATTATCGGCATCACCTCGGTGGTAATGATGTTAGCTGTAGGCGAAAGTGCGAAGAAATTTATCGCTAAAGAGCTAGAGGTGTTGGGTAGTAATTTGATGATCGTATCGCCGGGTGCCAATCGTACCCAAGGTGTGCGGGCGCGCACAGGCACAGCGCCGTCGTTATCGGTAGATGATGCACTGGCGCTCAATGAATTACCTAGTCTGAACGGCGCAGCTCCAGCTTTGCAAGGGTTTTTTCAGATCGCGGTTGGCAATGACAATACCAACAGCGCGGTACTTGGGATCACGCCAGAGATGTTTAAGGTACGTAACTGGAAGGTTGATCAGGGTAATTATTTTAGTGACTCTGATATCCGCGGCGCGGCTCGTATGGTCGTGATCGGTAAAAAGTTAGCCGAGCAGTTTTTTTATAAAACCAATCCACTCGGTCAGTTTGTCCGTATCGACAATGTGCCGTTTCAGGTGGTGGGTGTATTGCAGGGCGAGGGACGGATGTTTGATGGCGGTGATCTGGGTGAGATGGTCTTGATCCCGATCACAACTGCCAGGGCAACCTTGATGCGCAGTCCTTTTCCCTCCAATGTGCATTATGTGGTGGTACAGGCAAAAGACGATAAATCGCTGAAGGACGCCGACCAAGATATTAAAGACATGCTACGTGATCGCCATCATATTAAGTCCGAACAAGAAGATGATTTTCGAATTGATAACTTGGCGTCCATTGCAGAGACCGGCGCCAAAATCAGTGCAGGTCTGGCCGCCATGCTGGGCGCAATTGGTGCGATTTCATTGATTGTGGGCGGTATTGGCATTATGAACATCATGCTGGTATCGGTGACTGAGCGTACCCGCGAGATTGGCATACGGATGGCGATTGGTGCCAAGCCGCGTGATGTGCTGTTACAGTTTTTGACGGAAGCGGTAGTGATTTGTCTGGTCGGCGGCGTATTTGGTATTTTGCTGGCAAGTGCGGGTGCCGCCGCCATTACTTCGACGGGTAAGCTGGATGTAGAAATCGGCTTTGGCGCAATGCTGGTCGCTTGTGGTTTCGCCAGTTTTGTTGGAATTTTCTTTGGATTTTATCCTGCACGCCGGGCGTCTTTGCTGTTGCCGGTAGATTGTTTACGCTACGAATAGAGTGGTGATTGATGATATATACGATAAAGTAAGAACTAAAGTAGGAATAGAACTTGCATTGTTACAAAAATAGCGCAAAATTAATAAAACGTTACTTCTCGTTTTAAGTAGTTAGCTTGCGTGATTCGTAACTAATCCTAAGAAGTTCCATAACCATCAGGAGCAATTAATAATGACCGTGCAGATGACCGTACCTATCATTATTGATTTTGAAGCCTCCGGGTTTGGCAAAGGCAGTTATCTGATCGAGGTCGGATTCTCCGGGCGACATGGTGAGGACTGGTGTACTCTGATTCGCCCGGAAGACGATTGGCAACACTGGGATGTGGAAGCCGCCAAAGTGCATCACATCCCGCGTGAGATTTTAGTCGAGCGTGGTCGCTCGCCGGATTATGTGGTTGATCAGCTCAATAGTTTTTTAAATGGGCATACGGTCTACACCGATGGTTGGGCGCAGGATTATGTCTGGATGGCGCGTTTGTTTGATGCGGCCGGCAGAGTGCCGCGTTTTAAACTGGCAGATTTGCGCGAGATTATTACCGACGATCAGCAGGCTTTATGGCATGCGACTAAGGACCGGATACAAGATGAATTGCATGTATCTCGGCATCGCGCCAGCACCGACGCGCGGGTACTGCAATTGACCTGGTTGCGTACCTACGATGCCAAAACTAATGCTAAGATCAATACTAAGACAGATGTGGACGCGACTACTAATGCATGCGCCAATGCAAGTGAGAATCTAAGTGCTAGCCTAAATACAAAGCCAATCAACAAAGCAGGCGGGTTCTCTGTATGACGTATGCTACTCCGACAAACGGGAGCACATAATTTGCTTACTCAAATCACTTCACAAGCGCAGCTTGATATTGAGCTATCCGCGCTGTCGCGACAGACAGACGCCACGATAGAGAGCGAACCTGCCCAGACCATTGCGCTGATTTTAAAAGCAATTGCCCAGGCAGAAGCCACTATCGAATTTAGGGCAGACCCAGTAGTCATCGGCGAACTACATTGTAAGATCGGGAACTGCCGCATTATTTTGCATGACCCTTCTGGTATTCGCGATTTTGAAATTGCTTTGGAATACGCAGAAAAAAATAATAGTCTGGAGCTGAAAGCAGATGTACTACATGGCTTAGCTCGTACCTTCCTTGCGTTTGGTGATACGAACAGCGCTTTGCAATATGCAGAAAAAGCGATAGCGATAGAGCGACAGGTTGACAGACCGAAAAAATTCGCGCAGATACTGATCACTCTCGGTTTTTTATTCACGAGTACCCAGCAATTTGAACGCAGTCTGACTATCTATAAAGAAGCTTATGTTCTTTGTGAAAAAAATCAGGATCAGGATAGCCTGGCAAGGGTTAAAAATAATTGGGCAGACAGCCTGATTATTTATTACGAAGTACAGAATGAAGATGGCGCATCGCCAGACGTACAGATGCTGGACGACGCTATTTTGTACACGCGCCAATCGCTAGTCCATGCGCAAACTAATAAGATGGTGAGAACTCAGTTGCTGGCGACAGAAACGCTGGCACACGCGCTGGAAGAACGGGGTTTATATGATCTCGCGCTGCAAGAGTTAGGTCATGGATTAGATCAATTTTCAGGCTACGGCTTTGCTAAAGAAGAGCTGGATATCAAGGTGCGTATCGGCGCCTTACAATTGCGTATGCATCAGCTGCAAGCAGCAGTCGCATCGATGATAGAAGCCCGTGATTTTGCGATGAGATTAGGTAATTATCCGCATCTGGCCGATTTGCTTAAAATTCTTTCGCATGCGTATGAGATGGTTCAGAATTTTGAGGCAGCCTTAAAAGTCTATAAAGAATTCCATACGATTACACTCAAAGCGCGTGATCAAAGAGCGCAAGTCAGTGCCCAGATTTTTGCTGCCAAAATGGATTTAGAGCGGGCGCAGCAAGAAGCAATAGTTCATAAAAATCGGGTCAACCAGCTAGAAGATTTTAATCGTACCTTGCGGGTGCAGGTTAATGAAGATACCTTAACCGGTTTGCCAAACCGGCGTGCGCTGGAAGAAAAAATGGCGACGCGTTTAACCGGCACAATCACCAATGTCGCATTCGCAATGGCCGATATTGATTTCTTTAAAAAGGTCAATGATGGCTACTCACATTTGATCGGTGACGAGGTACTGCGTCAGGTCGGACGCTTGATCTCATCTTGTCTGCGCTCGGGCGATATGGCTGCGCGCATCGGTGGGGAAGAGTTTGCTTTATTATTTGACCGCACCGCAAAATCAGTCGAAGCCTGCGAACGTATACGCAATGTAATTGCGGCCTACGACTGGAGCACAGTAGCCGCCGGCCTGCATATCACCATGAGTTTTGGTGTGACGCACATCAGAGATGGCGACGATTTAAAAGCCATGATGATTCGGGCTGATGCGGCCTTATATCGCGCCAAAGACAACGGCCGTAATCGGGTAGAAAAAGCATAAGTATCTTTTTTCATCTTGATCCAAGCTCATTGAAGCCGCTAGTAAACTAAAAAACATGACTCAAACTGTACGTAAAATCGAATGTGATGTGCTGGTAATCGGCGGTGGTATTAATGGTGCTGGCATTGCGCGTGATGCTGCTGGACGCGGACTATCCGTCGTGCTGTGCGAGAAAGATGATCTTGCTTCACACACCTCATCTGCCTCCTCCAAACTGATACATGGTGGACTGCGCTATCTGGAATATTATGAGTTTGGCCTGGTCAGAAAATCGCTGATTGAACGCGAAGTATTATTACGCTCCGCCCCGCATATCGTCACGCCTCTGCGTTTTGTCATGCCGCACATGCAAGGCCTGCGTCCGGCATGGATGTTGAGGGCAGGTTTATTTTTGTATGATCATCTGGCAAGGCGCGAATTATTACCCGGATCTACCGCCATCAATTTAAAAAAACATCTGGCTGGTCAGGCTTTGCAAGCTAATTTAAGTCGTGGCTTTGAATACTCAGATGGCTGGGTAGATGATGCGCGTCTAGTCGTATTAAATGCAATTGATGCGGCAGAAAAAGGTGCCACCATCATGACCCACACGCGCTGCGAATCCGTGGTGCAGCGAGATGGTAAATGGCTGGCGCAATTACGTGATACATCCGGTGGTGCTGCCGCTGTCAATCAAATTACCGAGGTCTGCGCAGCTAGCCTGATCAATGCGACTGGCTCGTGGGCAGCACAATTACAGCAAGCTATTTTGCCTCAGCAGACTGCCAGAACTTTGCGTTTAATCAAAGGCAGTCACATCGTAGTGAAGCGCATGTTTGATCATCCGTATGCGTATATTTTTCAGCATCCTGATGGTCGCATCGTTTTCGTTATTCCCTACGAAAATGACTTTACTCTGATCGGCACCACCGATATTAACTACCAGGGCGATATCAATAAAGTGGTGATCGACGCGGCTGAAATTGATTATCTATGCGAACTAAGTAGCCTCTACTTCAAGCAAGAAATTCAACCCAAAGACGTACTGTGGTCCTATTCTGGTGTGCGGCCATTAGTCGATGATGGCAGCGTAGATGCCAAAGCAATTACCCGCGATTATCATTTGGAATTGTCGGACTCCGCCGCACCGCTACTAACCGTCTTTGGCGGCAAGATTACGACTTTTCGCAAGCTGGCAGAAGAGGCGATCAATTTAATCACGCCTGCACTGGCTAAATCCGCACTCACTCAATCAGCCAGAGATAAATTCAGCGCTGTCAAACCCGCCTGGACCGCAAATGCCTGCTTACCCGGCGGCGATGTTTTTGGTGATCGGCCAGATAACCGTGCTGTATTGGAATTCGATGATTTTATTAAACGTCTACGCCGCGATTATCCGTGGATGCCAGGCCCGCTATTAAAACGCTACGCCCGCGCTTACGGCACCCGCATTAAGCATCTGCTAGAGGGCATTAACGCGCTGGCGCACATGGGCGAAGAAATCGCACCTGGTTTGTACGCAGCAGAAGTCAGCTACCTGATCCACCACGAATGGGCACGCAATGCCGAAGATATTTTATGGCGCCGCTCAAAGTTGGGTTTGCATGTACCGCCAGGCACAGCAAGCGTGTTGGATGCCTGGATTGCCAGCAAATAAGCCGCGATTCTGAGGCTACATCTTTGAAGTAATATTTCTGCAGTTACTGCGCTCGCAACACGACAGAGAATCACCCGCACAATAGAATTTAGCTTCAATGTCGTAATTTGATCGTCCAATCATTCTGGGCCCTCCAGCACGATTTTGGTCTGCAAGGCGCAGAATGATTGGACGATCTATTTTTACTTTTAATCGTTCAAACTTTGATTAGCTCAACAAAAACATTATTGCTGATCATCCCATCGCCAGATCGTCGCGCCATAGCCGGAATCAAAATTCGTCATAAGATCGCCTTGGTTAAAGTAGCGACGTGAATCTGGTTTGGCTGGCGTGAAGTAAAAACCAGTTTCAGGGCACGGTTCACCTGCCGGAACACGATGAGTTTTTTGTGCTAACAGCGTTGGAGTAGTTACAGCACCGCCTGTGTCAGAAACACGTTCAACTAGCGTCCAGGTACAGGGACGTTTTTCGTGAATAGCTCTCTCTGAATACTTTAGCTTTGTAACCGGATGGAAAATATCTTCCATCCTGATAAACACACTAGCTTCTGGCGCTTCATCGTAATTGATACTTAAAAACTGAGCGCAGCTATTGTCTACATCGGGTAAATAAATGCCAGTTTTTAGTAAAGGTGAGCCTGTAGCTACTTTGATATTAGGAACAAGACGGTAGCTTGGCCAGACTGGCGGAGGATTAAGAGGCCCTCGAGATATTTCATGGTAATCACTAGTCAAATCCATTGAGTTCCAATATGCACCCTCAGTAAAACAAATATTACTCGCATTTCTCGTTGCTAAATTTAAGAATTCCCCGTAAATATTTTCATCGCTGCGCGCCATCCAGCCTGACCAAAATTCCATCTGACCTTTAAAGTCTACTTTTGGTCCGTTGGCATGACCTAGTCCGCCCAGATCACCGTGTGAAATTTGAATGTAGCCGTTACATAATCCTTGGAACGTACGTCGAAAATTGGGAAGGACAAGTTCTCCCCAAACTGCATCTGGTTGTTCTGGCAGAGGACGTTTGCGATAATCTAAAGGGAGGTTATGCATGAACTGGTCAAGACAACGCTCTAGGTGTTGAATCATCTCACCCCAGGCATCACGCATTTCGCCGAAGTATTCTAAGGAGATGTAACGTTCTAGCAGATAAATTTCTTGCGGATTTAATGATGTCGGCATGTTGAAAATATTAATTGGAATATCCAATTAGAACGCGCCTTCCAACATGATTTTGGTCTGGAAGGCGCAGAATGATTGGACAGTGTATGCTGACTTGTCTACTTATTTTGTCAGATCGGGAACGGGTGGGTCTTGATATGTTTCATCAATTTTTAAGCCTTTTGCACGCATCTTTGCTTCGGCTTCTGCCCGCATAGGAGGGAGTTTGGCAAGTTCTGCCGGAAGTAGTTCTTTCCATTTTTTTCGATCATGAGGGTCGACATAACCCCGATAATTTTCGGGTTCATTTTTGAAGTTAAACGTAATAATATAAGCACCCGGTTTGGTCGGATCAGTCAAGGTATGTTCACGCATAAAAGTCACTTCGAGATAAATGTGATCGGCATAAAATTTCCAAGGGGTTAGACTTTGGATTTGCATCCATTCGTTAAGACTGGGACTATAAGCTGCATCTAAACTACTGTAAGGGCTGCTACCTAGTACAAAATTAAAGGCATCCTTGCCACGCAGACGGGGGTCGCCCCTGTCAATAAACATTGTCCATCCTGCCCGTAAAATCCCTTGCAAGATATCGAACATCTCCTGACGTGCTTCGTCATGGGAAATACCATCTGGGGGAGTGATGCTCTCTGTGATGTCTAATTCGGAGATGCCTTCTTTAGGATAATCAACATCTTGTACGCTCGATACACCCATAACGTTATCTACGGTCAGCGTATGTTTGCCATGCTCAAATGTGACCTTGCTTTTATCATGAGGCCCCCAGTCCATGGAGTAAAAAGACAAACCATGTTGGCGGTTGATATTGACTTGATTTTGATAGCGGGTAGCAAAAGTATCACCTTGTTCGCCAAGATGAGCCGAGACGTTGGATGTCATATTAGTCATATCCTTATTAGATTGTTTTTGGCAGCCTACAAATAAGGTGATACTCAAAAAAATAATTAGTTGTAGGTGGCGCATATCAGTGCATTTCTATGATGGAGGTAAAGAGCATCATGCTAACTATCCCTAGGTTTTATCTGGCATATCGACCCAACTGGCAATCATGCGTAATTCGTTTTCCATTAAATCACCATTCCGTTGCATTAACTGATGGAATTGTTGTGCTGCACCTCTAATCCAACTCATCCGGCTTGCAAACACCTCCAACTTCGTTCCCTCGGGTGCGACGGATTTCAATTCTGGCTTTTCCGTATCACAGGCATGGGTAAATACCAATTGTAATGGCGGACTTGCCCAGTTGGCATACCAGGATCGCTGCCGCTGCACCCATCCGGCGAAAGCAGGATCATCATAAATCAACGGTTGTAAGATCACGCCCTGTTCATGATTGGCAATATCTAGTAGGTGGCTGAATTGAATTGATGGTCGTCGCTTTTCTTGAGTCTCCTCCTCAAATTGTTTGACCTTGGCAAATCCTGCCTGAATCTCTTTGGAGACCTGCATATTTTTGATGACGGGCAAGGCTTGATTTTTCCAAGGTAAGTGGTTCATCTGGATTTTGACCGGTTTAACGTAGTTATTGGCGTTGCGACTTGGCAGGCACATGGTAAAGGATGATTGATAGCGACTGTAGTACCAATGCCAGCCGCTGATATCGCAAAACAGCCAAAGATTGCCTTTGCCTAATCCGTCCCATACGGTTTTGGTGACCATACTAAGCCCCTTGACTTGCCAAACCTCAAAGGTGCAAGCGACTGTTTTACTGGCAAAAGCACCTAGTGCCATCCAATAGAAACGACCCTTTTTATCTGGGCTGCCACCTTCTTCCTGTTCCAGATAAAAGCGTGCATAAGTGGCCGCAATGCGTCTGGCACGCACTGCATAGTCTTCGACCAATTGGCCTTTATGCACGCCGGTATGGGTACATAAACGCATAGTGCTGAATTGCTGTGCAAGTGACCACATGGTGTTGCAATCACATTTCACTTCTACACGTGAATTTAGCGTGACATTAGTCGTTGCCTCAACTGTGGTGGGATCGGCCATATTCTTTTCCTGATGACGTTAACGATGAGGGAGATACGTTGAATGTAACAAGTCTATTGTTTGCCATGTACCGTGTACCATTCGACCGAAAATTTCAGTTTCTCACTGGCATCGGTGGAAATTCTATCGGTAGTACCTTGCGCTTCTGTGGTGGCGCGATGTTTACCATCGGAGCCATCAACGCTGTACGGCATAGCGGGCATGGGTTTTCCGTTAGGGTCGAGAACAACAAACTGCTCATCAAACAACTTCACACGAGAATCCGGCAACTTCTGCAAAGCAGCCGCCTCCCTAGCCCCAGCATCAAAAGCATGCTGCCCGCCTTTAACCGTAAAGTTGCCCGGACAAGCAAACGTAATATTCGCCCCCTCCAAGGTAATCGACGACTGGCCTGCTTGCAGCGTGATCTTCTGCTT
>NZ_JBEONP010000033.1:0-57599 GCF_040544435.1 Undibacterium sp. GrIS 1.2 | reverse complement strand
TCTCTGCCTTCAAACTCCGTACTCACTTCTTGTGTTTCACTATCTTTCTTACCTCTACTTCCCCGCCTCTCGACGGGAGCCGAACTATAGCAAACCTACCCTCCCTTTGGCAAGCGCTTTCCATTCATATTTTATAAATCGTTTGAATTAATAGAATGGCTTACTGATTCTTAAAGTTGGCTGGACGCTTTTCTATAAAAGCTTTCATTCCTTCTTTCTGGTCTTCCGTACCGAAGCTACTATGAAACAAACGGCGCTCATATTGCACACCTTCTGCCAGCGTTGTTTCATAAGCGCGATTGACGGAATCCTTTACCATCATCACGATCGGCAAAGACATTGAGGCGATCACGGTTGCCGCTGCCAATGCCTCTTCCAATAATTTATCCAGCGGTACGATACGAGAGACCAAGCCCGCACGCTCCGCTTCAGCCGCATCCATCATCCGCGCAGTCAAGCACATGTCCATCGCTTTAGATTTGGAAATCGCCCGTGGCAGTCTCTGGGTTCCACCAGCTCCAGGCAAAGTCCCCAACTTAATTTCCGGCTGACCGAATTTAGCATTTTCAGCGGCAATAATAAAATCGCACATCATTGCGAGTTCACAGCCACCGCCCAGGGCATAACCTGCTACGGCTGCAATCACCGGTTTGCGAATTTGACGTATTTGCTCCCAATTGCGCGTAATGTAATCGTTCTTATAAGCATCCATATAAGAGTAATTCGCCATTGCACCGATATCAGCACCCGCAGCGAAAGCTTTCTCACTACCAGTGATCACAATACAACCAATGGCCTCGTCTTTATCAAACGCTTTTAAAGCAAAACCTAACTCGTCCATCAATTGGTCATTTAAAGCATTCAGTGCCTTGGGCCGATTTAAAGTAATGACACCGACTTTATCCTTGGTCTCAACGATGATATTTTGGTATTCCATACAATCTCCTGATTTATTTGAGAAAAGTTTGAGAAAAAATTAGTTCACTGACTTAGGTAATAGTAACCAAAGCATGCCGCGCTGCTTCATACGACCGGCAAGTTCACCTGCCTCGCTACCAAAACCCCAAAAAAAATCTGCCCGCACGGCGCCACGAATCGCACCACCAGTATCTTGTGCCATCACCAGCTTCTGAAGAATCCTGCTGCTATTCGGCTGAGTCGTGGATAAGAATACCGGTGCGCCAAGCGGTAAAAATTGCGCATCGATCGCAATAGATCGCTGCGCAATCAAAGGAACACCTAAAGCACCTTTAGGTCCGATACTAGGATCAGCAATTTTTTCCTCTTTGAAAAATACCACGCTCGGATTGGCGTTCAACAATTCATCTTGTCGGGTCGGATTTTTTATTAACCACTCTTTAATCCCTTGGGCTGAAGCCTGTTCTAATTTTAGTTCACCCTTATCGACTAAATAGCGCCCTATCGACTTATAAGGATAGCCATTCTGGTCGGCATAAGCGAGACGAACAGTCTCGTTGTTGTCCTCTAAAACTACTCTACCAGAACCTTGGATTTGCAAAAAGAAAGCATCAATTGCATCGTCAACCCAAACCAGTTCTTTGCCAGCCAAAGCCGGGAGGCTATCCGCACGGGACGCATAAGGCACCACTTTATTCCCGACCAAGCGACCACGCAGACGCATATTTTTAAGCTCTGGATATACGCTAGACAAATCTATCGTCAGCAAGTCCGGCGGAGTACGATATAACGGGGTTTGATAGACGCCGCCACGTTTTCGAGAACCACGCAATAAAGGTTCGTAATACCCCGTCACTAAACCTTCATTCGTACCATCTGGATTAAACACTTGATGCGGCGTGAAAAATGCTTCGAAGAATACCCTTACGGCACCGTTATCTTTTCCATCGACATCTTTAGCGATCGTGCAAGGCTCTTTCCATTCCGGTTTATGGCGTAACGCTGAACAGGAACTTAAAAAAGCTGGCCAGGCTTCGGTCAGATTGTCTTGCTGCCACCCCGGCACATCATTAAAACTGACTGGCTTAAATAAGTCGCTAGGCTTGGTCGCAACAGGCGGGATAACAACGGTAGTAGCGCTACCGGGTGGTGTAGTCACCGCCGGTAGAGGTACTTTTTTGATCGGTGTCGAGTTGCACGCTGCCAGCAATACAGCAACAGCGGTCAGGGGTAGAATGGCGGAAAGTTTGAACATGAGGAAAACAAAATGTGGTTATTAGGATTAGAAGCTTGTCTGGCGATGTGTTTATTAATTTTTATTGTCTGGTGGACAATGTTCCAGGGGCAAAGACCTCATGCACCCCCAACAAAGGTCGAACAAAAAACAGAGCTAGAACCGGAATCAACAACAGTCTCAGAACCAGAATCAAAAAATTAAAGTCAATGTAAAGTGCGCGGCAAAGATAAAACAAATTCAGGAATCGCTACCTCGAACTGATGCGCATCTTCTGCTACGCAAAAATAACTCCCCTTCATGCTGCCCTGTGGCGTCTTTAACTGACTGCCGCTGCTGTATTCAAAACTTTGTCCTGGCTGCAAAAATGGCTGATGGCCAACAACGCCTAGCCCCTTTACCTCTTCAATATAATCATTGGCATCGGTAATAATCCAATGGCGCGCGATCACTTGCGCTGCCACGGTACCAATATTTTTGATCGTCACTTTATAAGCAAAGACAAAACTGTTGTGATCAGGATTCGATTGCTCAGCAACATATTCTGTGACGATGGAAACACTCATTTCGTAAGCGGACATAGTTTTCTTTGAATAATTTTTGATTGGTTGATTTTCAGGCGATCAGCTTACACGTTCTCATCAGTTTTCATCCGGCTGGCCTAATAAACCTGACGCAAGTTCGCATCTTACAAAATCGCGAGAGCCATCAGAGTAAAATAGCGCATCCCAACTGCATACTTATTGATGACACTCACGCCATGACTATTTATCGTATCGCTCCCAGCATCCTCTCCGCCGATTTTGCCCGTTTGGGTGAAGAAGTCCGCAATGTTGTCGCCGCTGGCGCCGACATGATTCATTTTGACGTTATGGACAATCATTATGTGCCAAATCTCACGATAGGACCTTTAATCTGCGAAGCGATTCGCCCTCATGTGCAAGTCCCGATTGATGTGCACCTGATGGTAAAACCCGTTGACCGCATTATTCCTGATTTTGCCAAAGCGGGTGCAAATCTGATCAGCTTTCATCCCGAAGGTTCAGAACATATCGACCGCAGCCTGCAATTAATCCGTGATTGTGGCTGCAAAGCAGGTTTGGTGTTTAATCCCGCCACACCCTTGCAAGTCTTAGAAAATGTCATGGACAAGCTGGATCTGATTTTGTTGATGTCCGTCAACCCCGGCTTTGGCGGCCAGTCTTTTATTCCACACACATTGAAAAAGATCGCTGCCGTCAGAAGGCTGATTGATGAATCGGGCCGCAATATTTTGTTGCAAGTAGATGGCGGCGTCAAAATCGACAATATCGCTGAAATAGCCAGGGCGGGCGCCGACACCTTCGTTGCGGGCTCTGCAATTTTCGGCAAACCCGATTACACCGCAGTCATCAATGCCATGCGCGCTGAATTGGCGACAGTGTAAATATTTATAAAACATAGTGTCCAATCATTCTGCGGCTCCCAGACCAATATCGGGCTGAAAGCCGCAGAGTGATTGGACGTCTCATTTCGCTATTTTATGCTGAAAAATATCAAAGCCGTCATCATTGATCTTGATGGCACCATGATCGATACCGCGCCAGATTTTCTGGTTGCGATTAACCGGATGCGCGCCGAACTATCACTATCGCCCTTAGACATCACCACCATTACTAATTTTGTCGGAAAAGGATCGGAGAATCTGATCCATAGAGTACTGGCGGTGGGCTTTGATCAAGAGCAAATCGCCACTCATTTTGAAGCAGCAATGGCTGCTTATCAGCGCCATTATCTTGCCATTAACGGCGACTACAGCAAGCTCTATCCCAACGTAATTGAAGGATTAGCAGCCATGCGCAGCCTTGGATTACGCATGGCTTGCGTCACTAATAAACCCGTCAACTTCACCACGCCGCTGCTATTAAAGAAAGGTTTAGCCAGCTATTTTGAGATCGTCTATGGCGGCGACTCTTTCCCGCGCAAAAAACCCGATCCGATGGCGCTGCTAAAAGTGTGTGCTGATTTTGATTTACCTCCTGCGCAAGTTCTGGCTATTGGTGACTCTTCTAACGACGCCCAAGCCGCACGTGCAGCGGGTTGCCCGGTGTTGCATGTACCCTACGGCTACAACCATGGCGAAGCTATACAAAATATTGACACTGATGGTATAGTCCAAAACTTATTGGAAGCGGCCACATTAATTTCCACATAAGATTCGATAAAGATTCACCCGAATTCACCTAACGTTCAACCACCTAAGAATGTTTCTTACTATAAAACGTTTCGCAATCACACTAGGCTCTTTTGAGGCCTGGCTATGGCGACGCTGGCAATCTACCTGATTCCGCGCAGGCGTCTGCTCGCCATATCCTTGAGCATGTGCCTGAAACCGTTTTTCCCATCCAGTCTTATCCGCCTTCATCCTCGAATTGCATAGAGGCGGCTGAAAGCACATCATGACCGAACTCGAATTTAAATCGCTGGCCGCGCAAGGCTACAACCGTATTCCTATGATCGCGGAAGCGTTCGCCGATCTGGAAACGCCTTTAACTCTCTATCTGAAACTGGCACAAACCCAGAACACAGGCAAGAATACCTTCCTGCTGGAATCGGTGATGGGAGGTGAGCGCTTTGGCCGCTACTCCTTCATCGGTCTGCCGGCCAACACCTTGATACGTAGCTACGGCAACCGCAGCGAAGTCGTCAAAGACGGTAAAGTGATCGAAACCGTAGAGGGAAATCCGCTCGAATTCATCGCCGAATTCCAATCGCGCTTTAAGGTGGCACTGCGTCCAGGATTGCCTCGCTTCTGTGGAGGACTAGCGGGCTATTTTGGCTACGATGCGGTGCGCTATGTCGAAAAACGACTGGAACACAGCGCCCCAAAAGATGATCTCGGCTTGCCTGATATTCAATTGCTGGTGACAGAAGAACTCGCCGTGATCGACAATCTGTCTGGCAAATTGTATTTAATCGTCTATGCCGATCCGACTCAGCCCGAAGCCTGGTCGAAAGCCCGACAACGTCTGCGCGATTTACGCGCCATGTTGCGCCGTAGTGTTGATGCTCCCGTCACATCCGCATCAGTCCGAACAGAATCGATTCGTGATTTCGCCAAAGCTGATTATCTGCAAGCCGTCGAAAAAGCCAAAGAATACGTCATGGCTGGCGATCTGATGCAAGTACAAATCGGCCAGCGTATACGTAAGCCTTATGTCGATTCGCCGCTGTCACTGTATCGCGCATTACGCTCGCTGAATCCATCGCCGTACATGTATTTCTACAATTTTGGCGATATGCAAATCATCGGTGCGTCACCAGAAATCTTGGTGCGTAACGAACAACTCAGTGACGGCAATAAAAAAGTCACCATACGCCCGTTGGCAGGTACACGACCACGCGGCAGTACGCCAGAACTCGACGCACAACTCGCCAAAGAATTACTAGCAGATCCAAAAGAAATCGCCGAGCACGTCATGCTGATCGACCTCGCACGCAACGACGTCGGCCGTATCGCGAAAACTGGCAGCGTCAAAGTGACTGACCAGATGGTGATCGAAAAATACTCCCACGTACAGCACATCGTCTCCAACGTCGAAGGCATTCTGCAAGATGGCTTATCGAATCTTGATGTGCTAAAAGCGACCTTCCCTGCTGGCACTTTATCCGGCGCGCCCAAGGTCAGAGCCATGGAACTGATCGATCAGCTAGAGCCGACCAAACGCGGCATTTACGGTGGCGCTTGTGGTTACTTATCCTTCGGTGGTGAAATGGATTTGGCCATTGCTATACGTACTGGTGTTTTAAAGGATGGCATGCTGCATGTACAGGCGGCTGCGGGAATCGTCGCCGACTCCGTGCCAGAAATGGAATGGCAAGAAACCGAAAACAAAGCACGCGCTGTTTTACGCGCGGCAGAACAAGTGCAAGATGGCCTAGATGGAGAGATATAAATGTTACTCATGATCGACAACTACGATTCCTTCACCTACAACCTGGTGCAATATTTTGCTGAGTTGGGCGAAGAGATCCGCACCTATCGCAATGATGAAATCACGCTAGATGAAATCGCCGCGATGAAACCCGATCGCGTCTGTATTTCTCCCGGCCCTTGCACACCGCATGAGGCTGGTATCTCGGTGCCTTTGATCGAACGTTTTTCCGGGCAACTTCCGATTCTTGGCGTGTGCCTTGGGCATCAAAGTATCGGCGCCGCCTTCGGTGGCAAGATCATTCGCGCTAAACAGGTGATGCATGGAAAAACGTCGCCGATTGCGCACACTGGTGTCGGTGTGTTCAGCGATTTGCCTAGCCCGTACATCATCACGCGCTACCACTCACTGGCGATTGAACGCTCAAGCTTACCCGCCTGCCTGGAAGTCACCGCTTGGACAGAGGACGGCGAGATCATGGGCGTGCGACATAAGGAATTTGATTTGCAGGGTGTGCAATTCCATCCTGAATCAATTCTGTCTGAACATGGTCACGCGCTGTTAAAAAACTTTTTGATCGGAAAATAAGATGACCATCTCCCAACAAGAAGCGTTGACGCGATTGATCGAACACCGTGAAATTTTTCACGACGAAATGCTATATCTGTTCCGCAAAATCATGGGCGGCGAAATGTCTCCTGTGATGATCACCGCACTGACCATGGGTCTGCGGGTGAAGAAAGAAAGCATAGGAGAAATCACCGCAGCGGCGCAGGTCATGCGCGAGTTCTCCACCAAAGTCCCGCTGGCAAACACTACAAATATGATCGACATTGTCGGCACCGGTGGCGACGGTGCTCATACGTTTAATATTTCTACCGCATCGATGTTTGTGACTGCTGCGGCAGGCGCGCGTGTCGCCAAGCATGGTGGTCGCAGCGTATCGTCATCCTCCGGTAGTGCAGACGTATTGGAATCGCTGGGTGTGAATATCAATTTGCAGCCAGAACAAATTGCTCAATCCATCGCGCAAACTGGTATCGGCTTTATGTTCGCACCGAATCATCACGCTGCGATGAAACACGCTGCGCCGGTGCGCAAAGAACTTGGCGTGCGGACGATTTTTAATATCCTCGGACCGCTGACCAATCCAGCTGGCGCACCTAATATTTTGATGGGCGTATTCCATCCCGATCTGGTCGGTATTCAAGTCCGCGTATTACAACGCCTCGGTGCACAACATGCGCTGGTGGTGTGGGGACGCGACAATATGGATGAAGTTTCGCTCGGCGCCCCCACTATGGTTGGCGAACTGGTGAATGGCGAAGTCCGCGAATACGATATTCATCCAGAAGATTTTGGTCTGAACATGGTCTCCAATCGTCAGCTCAGAGTATCTGGTGCGGAAGAATCTAAAGCTAAAATTATGGAAGTCATGCATAACGTACCTGGGGCTGCGACTGATATCGTGAGTCTGAATGCCGGTGCCGCACTGTACGGCGCGGGCATCGCCGACTCCATCGCCGATGGCGTCAAAAAAGCACAGGCAGCTATCGCCTCCGGCGCCGCCCTCGCCAAGCTGGAGCAATTGGTGCAGGTCACACAGCGACTAGGTAAAGGGACGTAATCGTGTCAGATATTCTGAATAAAATTCTGGCGGTCAAAGTCGATGAAGTCGCTGCTGCTAAAAAATACCAATCGTATGCTAGCCTGCGTAACGAAGTCGAAAGCGATACCGAAGCACGTGCAACGATACGCGGATTTGAAGCCAGTTTGCGGAATAAAATCAGCGCTGGTCAGGCAGGTGTAATTGCTGAAATAAAAAAAGCTTCACCGTCCAAAGGCATACTTCGCGCCGACTTTAAACCTGCTGATATCGCGCTCAGTTACGCAGACCACGGTGCAGCTTGCTTGTCTGTGTTGACTGATGAGCAGTTCTTCCAGGGGGCACCCGATTATTTAAAACAAGCGCGGGCGGCTTGCAGCATTCCCGCTCTGCGCAAAGACTTCCTGATTGATCCTTATCAGGTCTATCAAGCTCGCAGTTGGGGCGCGGACTGTATTCTATTGATTGTATCGGCACTCGATCACGGCCTGATGGCAGAACTCGAAGCCTGCGCGCATGAGCTAGGCATGGATGTACTGGTAGAAGTGCATGACGGTGAAGAACTCGACGCCGCATTAAAACTGAATACTAATTTATTAGGCATCAACAACCGTAACTTGCGCACCTTTGATGTGACGCTGGATACGACGATCGGTTTATTGCCACGCATTTCGTCAGACAAATTAGTCATCACCGAATCGGGCATCATGGGCAGCGCCGACGTCAAACGCATGCGTGATGCCAACGTCCACGGCTTCCTGGTTGGAGAGGCATTTATGCGGGCAGAAAATCCGGGACTGGAATTGCAGAAGTTGTTCTTCTAAATTATGTAATTTGATTGTCCAATGATAATGCGGCTTCTGGCGTATTTTTGGCCTGCGAGGCGCAGAGTCATTGGACGATTAATTTTGAGAACTTCTGTGAATTTTAAAAAACTCTCGCGCTCCAGCAAAGCCTGATTTCAAATCACCGCGATCACCAACATAGCAAGTCAATAAAAAAGGCAGAGCTCATCAACGAGTTCTGCCTTTTGTTTACCGCTAATTTAAAAAATATTACTTCGCTGCAGCATCCTTCGCCACTTTAGCAAAATCACCTGCACTGATCACTGATAAATTGACCGTTTTCAGGTTCTGGCGCAAAGCATCGTTGACTTTAGCTAACGACAACGCTGCAACTTTAGCCTCTAAGTCTTTATCGTAAATCATTGTGCGACCGATATTGAGGTCACTTGCCAGACGACGCGCCAGTTGTAAATCTTGCGTGCGCACTACTTCTGCAGATTGCTTCCAGCCTTTTTTGGCTTCGGCTAACTCATCTTCAGTAAATCCATCCGTCAGCGCTTTTTGCACTTCTTCACGCAATGCAGCTTCTACTTTGGCGGTGTTTTGCGGCGCGCTGATGGCGTAAGCCAACCAGAGTCCGGCGGGTTCGCGTGCTGGTACGTTGAGTTGTGAGCCTACGCCGTAAGATAAGCCTTCTTTTTGACGGATACGGTCGGCCAGACGACTATGCAGTGCGCCACCGCCCAAGATGTGGTTAGCCATTAACAAGGCTGGGTAACTTTCTGAGTCATCTTTGATTGGCAAAGGCTGAATAGCGATCAAAAAACTATTCGCTTTGTCTGGGGTTTCCAACGAGACTTTGGCACCAGCGACCGGTTTGACAGACGCAGGAATACGCACATAGTTTTGAGTCGATTTCCAGTTATCAAACAGGCTGGTCAATTGCGTTTTTAATGCTGTCGCATCAAAATCACCGACGGCAGAAACAGTCGCATTATTCGCACCATAAAACGCTGTGTGGAAGGCTTTGATCTCTTCCAATTTGACTGCTTTGGTATCGGCCAATTGTGTCTGCAAGCTACCGACATGGCGTACATGGCCTGCAGGCGTCGCGTCGATCAGGCGAGACATACTATTGAATGCCAATGCTTGTGGCTCTGGAATACTTTGCTCTACACGATTGATTGCTTCCAGTTGCTTCTCTTGGAATTCTTTGGCAGGGAAGGCAGATTTTTTCAACACCTCTGCTAGCAAATCAAGCGCCGCTGGCAAGTTATCACGTGTGGTGGTGGCTGTCGCCGTGACACGCTCAGCAGTACCACCAATATTGACCTGCGCTTTGAGTTTATCGAAGGCGTCTTTGATCTGCTCACGTGACATACGATCTGTGCCGCTCATCAGCATGCTGGCAGTGAATACACCTGCCTGTGTTTTACCTTTGAGGCTTTCATCCGCGCCGAGATTCAATTGCATCACGACGCTGACGGTAGCACCCTTAGTTTTTTTGGACAGCAAAGCTGCCTTCAAGCCGCCAGGTAACGTAAAGCGTTGGGTACGTGCCTCGATATTGGCAGGACTAGGATCAAAGCTCTCGCCCTGCGCGACAACTGCACGACCGGTGTAGTCTTTGACCATCGCCATCACATCCGTTTTAGCCGGCACGTCAGTGCGATCAACGGTGTCTGTTGGGATAAAGCGACCCAAAGTACGGTTGGTTGATTTCAGATATTTAATAGCGGCCGCCTGGACTGTTGCGGCATCCATTTTTTCCATCTGATCACGTTGCAAAAAGAACAGGCGCCAATCACCGGCAGCCATTGATTCTGTCAAGGCGACTGTCAGGCGCGCTGTGTCTGCCGTCGCCAATTCAATACTCTTGTCTATCTGTTGCTTGGCGCGGGTGACCTCGGCATCGGTAATTGGTTGCGACTTCAGGTCTTCCAATACTTTTAACATCGCGTCTTGAGTCTGATCCAGATTGCCATCTTTCGCTACAACGGCACCGAAGATGCGGAAGCCTGGTTCAAGATTGCTGACGCCTTCGTACTCCAGACGAGTTGCCAATTTGGTTTCTATCAAGGCTTTATACAAACGTCCGCTTGGCGCATCGATCAGAATACGTCCCAGAATATTCAGCGCGACTGCATCTGGATGACCCGACGGTGCAACATGATAACCAGCGCCGATAAACTGCGTGCCACCGCTGCGACGTACTGTCACAGCGCGTTCGCCATCCTGTGTCGGCTCTGCTGTGTAAGTTGGTTGTAAGATACGATTTGGTTTTGGAATACGGCCAAACAAATCATTGATTTGCTTCAAGACTTTGGCTTCATCAAAACGGCCTGCCACCATCAGTACCGCATTGTCTGGCTGATAGTAATTTTTGTAAAAAGCGCGCAGGCGAGGAATGTTGACTTGCTCAATATCTGAACGCGCACCGATGGTCGATTTGCCGTAATTATGCCAATCATAGGCAACTGCCTGAATACGTTCAGTCGTGACACCGATCGGGTCACTTTCGCCCATTTCAAACTCGTTACGTACGACCGTCATTTCGCCTTTATTGGTCTTGGGATTCCACAGATCATTTTGGTCGATCGCCGCGTTGACCATACGGTCCGCTTCTAACGCTAACATCTGACGCAAGTTGTCGTCGTTAGCGGGGAAAGTAGCGTAGTAATTAGTACGGTCATACCAGGTGGTGCCGTTAAATTGTGCGCCTGTGGAATTCAAAATTTCGACCGGTGTTCTCGTCCCTTTTTTAATACCAAAATTAGCGCTTGGCTTAAACATCAGGTGCTCAAGCAAATGAGCCATACCGGTTTCGCCATAGTTTTCATGACGTGAGCCAACCATATAAATAATATTAGTGGTCAATGTCGGTTTGCTGGCATCCGGGAATAACAAGACGCGCATGCCGTTGGCAAGGCGGTATTCAGTAATACCTTCGACCGAAGTTACTTTAACGGCGGCAGCGCGACTAACTTTGGGTTGTGGCGCACTATCTTCTGGTGTAGCGCAATAAGCGAGGCCTGGAGACAAAATACCGGCGCTGAGCATGAGTGCAGTAATCAATTTCACGAAAAATTTTCCTTTAAAAGAACCGAAGATGCAAAATAAGCCATAACGTAAGCTTTTGCAATCATGATTTAAGAATTGTCGAATACTGCTGTCTAATAATGCAATTCAATCAGCGTTTCTAAAAATCCCAAAACCACTGTCCAATATAAATGCGCCTTCCCAGCACTTTTTGGCCTGGGAGGCGCATTTATATTGGATAAGCTATTTCTGGGAACTTCTGATTTTTTAAGATCAGTGTAATTTAATCCGAGGATTGCGCACCCTATCAATTGTTTCCGCCCAGGTGGATAGCCATGTATGAAACAAGCCATTGACAGCAACTTGGTGGTTCTTATGCAGTGACCAATACATCCATTTGGCGAGAGTACCTTCAATGAAGACCGAGCCATTTGCCAGTGCGCCCATTAAACTGCCGACAGTGGTGTAGTTACCTAATGAGACCAGAGAACCATAATCTTTGTAGGTAAACTCTTTTAGCGATTTTCCCTGCAACATCCGGCTTAGAGAATCTGCCAGCAGACTTGCTTGCTGATGCGCAGATTGGGCGCGGGGCGGGACCGTCGGCAAACCCTCGCCTTGCGGGCAGGCGCAACAATCACCCAGCGCAAAAATCGATGTATCACGTGTGGTTTGCAAAGTCCGGTGAACGACTAACTGATTGATGCGGTTGCTTTCCAGACCGTCCAGATCTTTTAAAAATTCTGGCGCTTTAATGCCAGCTGCCCAAACAACAATACCACTAGGGATAAATTTTCCGCTGGACATGCTGACACCTTCTTTGGTGACTTCTACCACACGTTCGTTGGTATGCACTTCTACTGCGATACTGCGTAATTCGCGGGCAACTGCGTCGGATAAGCGCTCTGGCAGCATCTGTAACAAACGCGGAGCCGCATCCACGATGACGATTTTTAAATCTTTTTCCGGATGAAAATTAACCAGTCCGTAACTAGATAAAATCTTAGTCGTCATGTGCAGTTCGGCAGCCAGTTCCACCCCCGTGGCACCGCCACCGATGATCGTTACAGTGAAGCGCCCTTCACCGGATTGCCGCGCTTGTGTTTGCGCACGTAAGCAGCAATTGACTAGCTTTTGGTGGAAGCGTTCTGCAGCGGGAAGCGAGTCCAGCATGATGCTATTGTCACGCGCACCCGGCGTACCAAAATCATTGGTCTGGCTACCTAACGCAATCACCAGACTATCGTAAGCAATCGCCTGACGCGGCAGCAATTCACTACCATCTTCATCACAGGTCGCGGAGAGATAAATTTCTTTCTTCTCTCTGCTCAGACCATCCATACGCCCTAAGCGAAACTCAAAATGATTCGAGCGCGCCAGTGCGAAATACTCGCGCTCGTCCGCATGACTGTCCAAAGTGCCTGCAGCGACTTGATGCAATAGAGGCTTCCATAAATGGGTGCGGCTGGCATCAATCAAAGTGATGATTGCTTTCTTTTTTTTACCTAATTTTTTACCGAGCCTGACCGCCAACTCTAAACCACCTGCACCGCCGCCGACGATCGTGATTTTATGCAAACCGGCTGCTTGATTTTTTGCTTGATTTTCTGTGTTGCTCTTTCCTTGGATAGTACTCACGGCAGCTCCTTAAAGTTAAAAACATATTTCATCCTTGACTGATTAATACCGACTAGAAATCAGTGATGAAATAGGCTTTAAAAAAAACTTTAGGAGCGATCAATACGCAGGTGAAAATTAGGATCAGATAAAAATTGATACGCCAAAGTAAGTCAAGGCTGCTATTTATCGACAACTATACACAAAGATAATTACAAATTAGCATCTCTATAATTTTATGCCGTTTAAACAGAATGACGAAGGCCGTTTTTATGAAGTATTCAGAAAACCAAACTATCATTAAGTCAACATAGATAGATAAAAATATTCTGATTTTAGGTCAAGTATTTTGCTAATTATTTAGGCACATTTCAGGTAGAATACTTTTCCTTGGCGATTTGGCTTTTCGCTACTCTCTACCCCCAAATTATCTCTACTATGCAAATCGGACCCCATCAATTGCGGAATAATCTTTTTGTCGCGCCCATGGCTGGCGTGACGGACAGACCGTTTCGCCAGCTCTGCAAAGAACTGGGTGCTGGTTATGCGGTGTCTGAAATGGCGGCGTCTAATCCAAAGTTGTGGGATACCGAGAAGTCTTCGCGCCGCACCAATCACGAAGGTGAGATGGAGCCAAAAGCCGTTCAGATTGCCGGAGCAGATCCGACTATGCTAGCGGAATGTGCCAAGCATAATGTGGACAGAGGTGCGCAGATTATTGATATCAATATGGGTTGCCCAGTCAAAAAAGTCTGTAACGCCTGGTGCGGTTCGGCTCTGCTACAAAATGAAAAACTGGTCGCTACGATTTTAGAAGCGGTTGTCAATGCGGTCGATGTGCCGGTCACGCTGAAGTTTCGTACTGGCTGGGACAGAGCCAATAAAAATGCCTTGAATATCGCACGCATTGCTGAATCTGCAGGGATCGCCATGCTGACGCTGCATGGGCGTACTCGTGCAGACGGCTATAAAGGTGATGCAGAATACGAGACTATCGCCGCCGTCAAAGCAGCGGTCAATATTCCGGTAGTTGCCAACGGCGATATCACGACACCAGAAAAAGCCAAGTATGTTTTACAGGTGACAGGTGCAGACGCGATCATGATAGGCCGCGCCGCACAAGGACGACCGTGGATATTCCGCGAGATCGAACACTTCCTGAAAACCGGCACTTATTTACCCGCCCCGATGGTGTCGGAAGTCAGTCGTTTGATGGATGCACATTTACGCGCTCATTACGCTTTCTATGGTGAGTTTATGGGAGTAAGAACGGCGCGCAAACATATAGGTTGGTACGTACAAGATTTAGTTGGTGGAGAAGATTTTCGTCAAGAGATGAATTTATTGACCTCATGCGAAGACCAGTTAGATGCAGTAAAAATGTTTTTTGATCGTCAGACCAGCGAGCGGTTACAATACCGCCCCTCCGAAGAAAAGTTGGCAGCGTAGTTAATTTTTTCTGTTTTCATCTTCGTCAAAAGCGAAAGAGAAGCAGTAGGAATTTAAGAAAAAACGTATTCAACAAGAATAAGTCAAACAAGCACTGATAGAAAATTA
Organism: Undibacterium sp. GrIS 1.2; assembly: GCF_040544435.1. Lineage (NCBI taxonomy): Bacteria > Pseudomonadati > Pseudomonadota > Betaproteobacteria > Burkholderiales > Oxalobacteraceae > Undibacterium > Undibacterium sp. GrIS 1.2. The sequence continues at coordinate 42,929 of NZ_JBEONP010000033.1, read as the reverse complement.
AAAGCATGAGCAAAGATAGCATTCAAGAAGCCGTTCACAAAAATCTGGAAAAATACTTCCGTGATCTGGGCGAACAACCTGCTTCCAATATTTACGATATGGTCGTGTTGGCTGTAGAAAAACCAATGTTAGAAATGGTCATGACCCGAGCGGAAAGCAATCAATCACAAGCAGCAGATATGCTGGGCATCAATCGCAATACTTTACGTAAAAAGTTACAGCAACACGGCTTGCTGTAATAGCCAGCTAGCACCAAAGGCGTGGGCAGATGTTGCAACGCCTGATCTGTTTTTGCTACCGAATTCTTCCACTTCACAAGCTCCTTAGCTCCTTATCATGATCAAACAAGCTCTCATCTCCGTCTCCGACAAGACCGGCATTCTTGAGTTCGCACGTGCGCTGTCCGGCATGGGTGTCAAGTTATTGTCCACCGGTGGTACGGCAAAATTATTGGCTGACAACGGCTTGCCAGTAACTGAGGTTGCTGACTACACCGGTTTCCCTGAAATGCTGGATGGTCGTGTAAAGACTTTACATCCGAAAGTCCATGGCGGAATTCTGGCGCGGCGTGATTTTCCGGAGCATGTAGCAGCATTAGAAAAGCATGGTATTCCGACCATCGATATGGTGGTCGTCAATCTGTACCCGTTCCAGCAAACCGTTGCCAAAGGCGAATGTTCTTTGGAAGACGCGATTGAAAATATCGATATCGGTGGTCCAACGATGTTGCGCTCGTCCGCCAAGAATCATAAAGATGTTGTGGTGATCGTTGATCCTAGCGACTACCAGGTCGTACTAGATGAAATGACCGCAAATCAAAACGTCGTCAGCTATAATACTAAATTCATGTTAGCGAAAAAGGTATTTGCGCATACCGCACAATACGATGGCGCGATCACCAATTATCTGACTAGTCTCGGCGAAGATAAAGCGCATGCGACTCGCAGCAGCTATCCACAAACGCTGAACCTGCATTTTGAAAAAGTACAGGAAATGCGTTACGGCGAAAATCCGCATCAGTCCGCTGCGTTCTACCGCGATCTGATTAGCCTGGATGGGTCACTGGCGAATTACACGCAATTGCAAGGCAAAGAACTGTCGTACAACAATATCGCTGATGCAGATGCCGCTTGGGAATGCGTCAAATCCTTCGCGGAATCCGCTTGCGTGATCGTCAAACATGCAAACCCGTGCGGCGTTGCCTTAGGTGCGACTCCATTTGAAGCCTATAGCAAAGCTTTGCAAACGGACCCGACTTCCGCGTTCGGCGGCATTATCGCCTTCAACCGCGAACTTGACGGTAAGGCGGCTGAGATTGTTGCCAAACAGTTTGTTGAAGTCCTGATCGCACCGTCATTCACCGCCGAAGCAAAGCAAATTTTTGCGGCAAAACAAAACGTGCGTTTGCTGGAAATTTCTTTGGGCAAGGGCATCAATACCTACGACCTGAAACGAGTTGGTGGCGGCCTGCTGGTACAGGCACCTGATTCTAAAAATGTCACGCCAGAAGAATTGCGGGTAGTCTCAAAACTACAACCGACACCACAACAAATGGCAGATATGATGTTTGCATGGCGCGTTGCCAAATTTGTGAAATCAAATGCCATCGTCTTCTGTGGCAATGGCATGACACTCGGCGTTGGTGCTGGTCAGATGAGCCGTATTGATTCTGCGCGTATTGCATCGATCAAAGCACAAAATGCTGGCTTGACGCTGACCGGTTCAGCAGTAGCATCCGACGCGTTTTTCCCGTTCCGCGATGGCCTTGATGTAGTGGTCGATGCGGGTGCCACCTGCGTGATTCATCCAGGCGGCTCTATGCGTGATCGGGAAGTCATTGATGCGGCGGACGAACGCGGTGTTGTCATGATTTACACTGGCATACGTCATTTCCGTCATTAATACGGCATTCATGCATCCCTTCAAAAATCATCCCTTGCACGTCGTCATTAGAAGGTTGTCATGCGATCGATTTTTGGAGGTGCCGCGATGAAAATTCTCGGCATCGACCCTGGCCTGCGCACTACCGGCTTTGGCGTCATCGATAAACAAGGTAACAAGTTAACTTACATCGCCTCCGGTACGATTAAAACGGCAGATGAATCCTTGCCAGAACGCCTCAAAACCATTTTGCTCGGCGTTTCTGAAATCATTAAAACCTACCAGCCCGATTGCGCAGCGGTAGAAAAAGTCTTCGTCAATGTCAATCCCCAGTCAACGCTGTTACTAGGACAAGCACGCGGAGCGGCGATCTGCGCTTTAGTGAGCGCTGACCTCACCGTAGCGGAATATACGGCGCTGCAAGTCAAGCAAGGCGTGGTCGGTCATGGCAAAGCAAAAAAAGAACAAGTACAAGATATGGTGCAACGGCTGTTGAGCTTATCCGGCATGCCTAGCACTGATGCGGCGGATGCATTGGGTGTTGCGATTTGTCATGCGCACAGCGGCGATACTTTAGCGATGCTCAGCAAACTTGCACCCGCTTTAGCAAAAAAAGGCTTACGAGTACGTGCAGGTCGCCTGATAGGATAGGTTATCATTACTGCTTATTTATACAGTAATGCGCGTTGTGATTATGCGCTGCAATTCTGTGCTGCAATTTTCCTCCAAGTTAAGCTAGCTAAAAGGGCTGCCATGATAGGTCGTATCGCAGGTATTCTGCTCGAAAAAAATCCCCCTCAGTTATTGGTTGACTGCCAGGGCGTCGGTTATGACGTTGACGTCCCAATGAGTACATTTTATAACTTGCCTGCGCTAGGCGAGAAAGTCGTCTTGCTGACGCACCTTGCCATTCGCGAAGATGCGCATGTTTTGTTTGGCTTTGGCAGCGCAGAAGAACGCAGCACGTTTCGGCAGTTAATCAAAATCAGTGGTGTTGGGGCACGCACTGCTCTATCCATTTTGTCTGGCATGTCAGTCAGTGATCTAGCGCAGGCGATTACTTTACAAGAAGCAAGCCGGCTAACTCGCGTCCCGGGCATAGGCAAAAAAACTGCCGAGCGTTTATTACTGGAACTCAAAGGTAAGTTGGGTGCAGATATTGGTGCCAGTGCTGGCGGCATTGCAATGCACGACCATCAGTCTGACATACTCAATGCCTTGTTAGCGCTAGGTTACTCCGACAAAGAAGCCTTGCTGGCGCTGAAGACTTTACCGGCTGGCACCGGCGTTTCTGACGGTATCAAGCTGGCCCTGAAATCTCTGTCGAAAAGCTAATCCATCATGAGCATCCAAACCGACAACTTCAGTAGCACGAACAACCTGAGCGACACCCGCATCATCGCGGCGACACCGGCATCACCGAATGAAGAAGCGATCGAGCGAGCGCTTCGTCCCAAACAATTAGATGAGTATGTAGGACAAGAAAAAATCCGCGGTCAGCTAGAGATCTTTATCACCGCTGCCAGACAGCGAAAAGAAGCACTCGATCACACGCTGCTATTCGGTCCACCAGGCTTAGGCAAAACCACACTGGCACACATTATTGCGCGTGAAATGGGTGTCAATTTACGTCAAACCTCGGGCCCAGTGTTAGAGCGCGCAGGAGATTTAGCCGCTCTATTAACCAATCTGGAAGCAAATGACGTCTTGTTTATCGACGAGATTCATCGTTTGTCGCCTGTGGTGGAAGAAATTTTATACCCGGCGCTGGAAGACTATCAGATCGACATCATGATCGGTGAAGGCCCCGCAGCACGCTCGGTTAAACTGGATCTGCAGCCATTCACCTTAGTTGGTGCAACCACCCGTGCGGGCATGTTGACCAACCCCTTGCGCGACCGTTTTGGCATCGTGGCACGCCTAGAATTTTATACTGCAGAAGAATTAACCCGCATCGTGACACGCTCGGCATCTTTGCTTAACGCCCCTATCAATCCCGATGGCGCGTATGAAATCGCTAAACGTGCGCGTGGCACACCGCGTATCGCCAATCGTCTGCTGCGCAGAGTCAGAGATTATGCCGAAGTAAAAGGTAATGGCGACATCACCAAAAATATCGCCGACGCGGCACTCAAAATGCTGGACGTTGATAGCGTCGGATTTGATGTAATGGACAGAAAATTACTGGAAGCCATTTTATTTAAATTTGGCGGCGGCCCGGTCGGCCTGGACAATGTGGCGGCAGCAATCGGCGAGGAGCGCGATACGATCGAAGACGTGTTAGAACCTTATCTAATACAGCAAGGTTATTTGCAGCGCACCCCTCGCGGACGCATCGCAACGCCATCAGCCTATGAGCACTTTGGGGTTGCAGTACCTAGAACCAATCCTAATGGTGAGCTTTGGGGAAGTTAGATACGACTAAGACTTTAGCTAGCTCAGCCGAGCAAAAGCTTGATAGCTGGCGTGTCGCAAAAAAGTTATTCCAGTAAATGAAGTATTTGACTCCCTTAAAAATAATGAGCTGGACTCGTCATGCCAGCGCGTACGAATCAAGCAAATTCGTGCTTAAATTAATATACTCCCCATAATTTTCATAAAAATAAGCCTAATGAGCAGGATATACTTGAACGATTAAATATACACCCAGCGAGTATATATTTATTGATCGAACTCATTACTAACGTGAAGCCTGATGACAAGGATAAATTTAACTACAAATTCTTACCCCTTAAGCATCTAATCTGCATACTCAGGGCAATGTAGACATTAAACCAAATTGTCGTGATAAAACTAATCGAGTGATTTGGAGCAAGCCCTGAGGTAGCTTTTTTAGCTTCGGTAATTTTTTGCAAAAGATACCCCCCCCCTCTATATTGCCCATTGGCAAAAGTGGTACGCACTGAACCGCAGTAAGCTAGGCATTCCTCAGTTTTTTTGCCTCACATGTAGCTTGCAGCTTGCGAATTCAGTGCTCCTCGCCCACAATAAGGACTCCCTAAAAACTTGGCGCTATCATGCTGATGTCCTCCCAAGCCGATCGCTATGCTCAACAATTTCTGGATGCGCGTGCTCACGCCAGAACTCTCGCTCCTATCTCATCAAACTCCGCAATTAGTATTGCGGACGCCTACGATATTGCTAAGAGCTTAGATAATATTCGTACTGCTGAAGGCGAAGTTCCGGTTGGCAGAAAACTAGCGTTCACTAACAGAACATTGTGGTCAAAGTACGGACAAAAAGAATCTATTCATGCGCCAATCTGGACAACTCTGTTTGACAGCACAGTACGGTATCTTGATGACGTCCACACATCGCAAGACCTCAAAGGTGCGCTGCAACCGCGGGTAGAACCAGAAGTGGTTTTTAAGCTGGGTCGCACGCCTGCTGCCGATGCGACGATGGATGAACTGGCCGATTGCCTGGAATGGATGGCGCATGGTTTAGAAATCGTCGTCAGTCCCTACCCTGATTGGAAATTTGAAGCCGCCGACGCAATCGCCGCCTTCGGCTTGCACGGCACTTTGCTGATCGGCGAGCCGCGCATGCTGTCGAGCGCGACGCGTCACCATTTAGGCCCGGTACTAGCCAATGCGAGCGTCTCTCTGTCTTGTGATGGCTCTTTGCGTAGCGCAGGCTTCGGTAGCAATGTTCTGGATAGTCCGCTTCATGCGATCTGGCATTTGCATCAATTACTAAAAACACAAGCCCAATTCTCACCGCTCACCGCCGGAGAAATTATAACGACTGGCAGTTGGACTGATGCTTACCCGGTATTACCAGGAGAAACCTGGTTTACTGCGTTCTCTGGAGTGCCGCTACCTGGCTTATCAGTCTCTTTTGTTTAAAGTAAATATGATCATAGTTCATCACTTAAATAATTCCCGGTCACAACGCATTCTCTGGTTATTAGAAGAATTGGGTGTGGAGTACCAGATCAAGCGATATGAGCGCGATCCCCAGACGATGTTAGCACCCGCATCCTTATTGGCGGTACATCCGCTGGGTAAATCACCAGTGATTACCGACGATGATTTGACGATTGCAGAATCCGGCGCGATTGTTGAATACTTGATCAATCGCTATTCCAACGGACGACTGGTTCCTGATCGCGACTCCAAAGATTATTTGCGCTATATTTACTGGTTACATTTTGCTGAAGGCTCAGCTATGTCGCCCCTCTTAATGAAATTGGTGTTTGATAAGATAGAACAAAGTCCGATGCCATTTTTTGTGAAGCCGATCGCCCGTGGCATAGCGCAAAAAGTAAAAACCAGTTTCATACAACCACAAATCACTCGCCATCTGAATTATCTGGAAACAGAGATCTCTGGCACTGGCTGGTTCGCAGGTAGCGAATTTAGTGCTGCAGATATACAAATGAGCTTCGTACTAGAAGCATCAGCTGCACGCGGAGGCTTAAATAGTACAAGTCATCCCAAATTAATGGTTTGGCTGCAGCGCATACATGCAATGCCATCATATAAACGAGCCCTAGAAAAAGGCAGTGCTTACAAATTACTGGGCTAAGCATCTCCAGTACTTTACGCAACTTAAAAACCTCTACGAAGATTTGTTCAACATTAAAAAAAGCACCCGAAGGTGCTTTTTTTTGTACCTAACTAAGCAGACCTAAGTCTGCAAAATCTTAAAACAGATGACGAACGCCTACATTGACCAAACGCTCTGTTGCACCATTGGCATAAGCTAAACCACCGATGTTAGAGTTTTTGTCATTTGAAATGCGGGAAATCGATGTGTAAACGTTAGTACGTTTAGACAAAGAATATGTGTAACCCAGACCCAGTTGACCTCCAGTTTGATCAGAGGACACCAAATTGTTTGTTACACGAGTGTATGAGCCTACAATTGCTGCAACATCGCTGACAGGAACTGTACCACCCAAACTCCACAACTTGTAATCAACCAAATTGTTATCGGATGTAACTTTGCCGTAGGACAAAGCTGCTTTTACAATACTGAAATCGTAAGTAGCGCCAACAAATGTGTGTTTAATTGCTACCGCATTAGCATCGTTATCACTATGATAAGCGATGACAGCACTTAATGGACCTGCAGCATAGCCACCAGACAGACCAATGCCGCGGAGCTTAGAAGAATCACCAGCTTGCTCACCAAACGTGTAGGCTACCGATCCTGCGAAACCACTGATGTTGTTTGTCGAATAGTTAATAGTATTGTTTGAGCGTGGGTTTGTAGCAAAAAATAGATTTCCCAAGCCGGTAGCGCTAGTACTTTGACCAGCAGTACCACCAATGATACCTGTGCTGAATGGATCAATAGAATCAACTGCGTCAAACATTGGCTTATTTTGACGCCCTAATTTGACCGTACCAAAATCACCAGCTAAACCTACCCAAGCTGCACGACCAAACGCTAATCCGCCTTGAGCGGATGAACCGGTGTCGGCATTAACGCCCATTTCAAGTTTGAAAATAGCTTTTAGACCACCGCCTAAGTCTTCACTGCCTTTGAAACCAAGACGGGAACCAGATTGAACACCACTATCTACGGAAGTGATGGATCCTTGACCTTTTGAAGTTGCACCGTTACTTTCGTTTTGCAAAGCCATGTCCAGTACACCATAAATTGTGACATTAGATTGAGCTTGTGCTGAACCTGCAACTGCTGCCAAAACGGCCAGAGCTAATAATGATTTTTTCATTGATATTTCTCCAAGGGTTTTAATATTAATCAAACTACATCAAGCCAACTTTATATTATTAAATTAATCATTTAAATAATGCAAACTAGCTAATACTTCAAAAATTTTATTACAGCTACAAAGAAGTTAACGTATTTGACCAAAATTAAAGGCGGACAGCAAAGCCAAATCAGCTTTTATCAGGGTGCAAAACGGCAAACGTCGTTAATAAACAACGGAAAATTAATTAATTAACAATAATTAAGCCGCATATAGCTTCGCCGTAGTCAATGCCAAAACAAAAGGAGTCTTATTGAATAAGACTCCCCAAGCGTACTGATTAAGCAATTTTTTTGATGTAATTCATTGTTTATTTATTAAAACAGATGTGTGATACCTACAGATAAACCTGTCTGTTTAGTTTGTGTACCGATTTGAAATATAGGACCACTCAATTTTCTAGAATCAGCTTCCACATAAAAGTTAGTGCGCTTTGATAATGCATAAGTAGCAGCAACAACTAGATTTTTACGAGATGAATCGACAGTCGTTGTCGCAGATGTTGGGATAGTTGCATCCGTAACATAATATGCGCCAGTCAATTCAATTTGTGGACTGATGTTGTAGTTCACTCCAGCCCAGTAAGATTTTTGATCCCGATCAATTTTCACTTCAGTTTCTTGCTTTTCTTTAACAAAGCCAGCAGTAACACGCCATCCATCGCCCTTGTACCCAGCACCAACGGTATAGTATTTGTTGATAAACCCAAGGATATTAGTAGACATGTAAGTACCGCCAAAATTTACCGGGCCAGTCGCGTAAGATGCAGCGATCGACTTGACAGTATTACGGCTAGTATCACCAGCAACTTCGCCCAAAGCATATTCAGCGCTCAGTTTTACACCACTGAGTATCGCTGTGTACTGGATGTCGTTATTGAAACGAGTTGCACCACCGCCACTGAAAGTCGGTGGGAAGAACAATGCGACACCAGCTACTGGGGACGTAATAGCAGGGAATTTATAGCTAAACGGCTCATAAGTACCAATAGTTTTAAAAGCTAAAGAGTATTGACGGCCTAAATCGATATTACCGAAATCACCTGTTACACCAACAAAAGCGGAGCGGTTAAACATAACGCCTGCGCTGTCCAAGCTACCTGTTGCCGTGTTAAAGCCAGACTCCAATACGAAGTGAGCATTCATACCGCCGCCCAAATCTTCAACGCCTTTAAAACCCAAGCGATTGGAGTTGTAAGTACCGTTTGAACCCATAGTGATTCTACTGTTACCAGCAGCATCAACGTTTGTTACGCTGCGAATACCTGCATCAATAGAACCATAAACCGTTACGGATGATTGTGCCGAAGCAGTAGCTGCAAATGCGCTGAGAACTGCAAATGCTATAAGCGTTTTTTTCATTTAGTGTGTCTCCAAAATTTTTGGTTTTATAAAGGTTACTGATCTCTACCAGTTTAATTTTAGGTTGCCTCGGCTTTACTTTGGCCTCAACACCTTTCGTCTTAGAATCTGTACATATTGAAACAAATTAAGCCAAATTGGGCAAAGAGAATTTGCGAACGGTCGTGTTTAAACAAATTTAATGTGGCGCCTTCACAACAACGAAGTTTTTTTAACATATAAAAGACTCAACTTTTAGGTCAATTATGGATCTGTATGTGCAAAGCACAATACAAAGCAGAGGTTTACAATACGCATCAACAAATAAAAATAACTAGATTAAAAAAGACGTATTGAACAAAAAAGGCGAAGCACATGTTGGATATAGATAAATTTATCATCGGTTTCGATCGCGCTCTGCGTGTTGTCAGTGGTCAGGCACATGCTTCACGCGCGCAACCCGGACAAGATTTAGATGACACAGTATTAAGCGAACAAGACTGTAAGCACAGCGTAGGACTAATGCGTGTCAATCATGTGGGTGAGGTATGCGCGCAGGCTTTATATGATGCGCAAGGACGAGTTACACAGTCTAAAGATATCAAACAGGCATTCACTCATTCTGGCAAAGAGGAAGAAGACCATCTGGCCTGGACTGCACAAAGGCTGGCTGACTTAAACTCACACACCAGTTTTCTAAATCCGGTTTGGTACGCCGGTGCCTATGCCTGCGGCACGATTGCTGCCCATTGTGGCGATGCAATTAGCTTGGGGTTTGTGGTGGAGACAGAGAAGCAGGTCGAAGCGCATTTGGCAAGTCATCTGGACAAGCTTCCATCCGATGATAAAAAATCAAAAGCCATCGTAGAACAAATGCGTCTGGACGAAATTGCCCACGGTGCGGCGGCTAACGCGCTTGGGGCTTCTGCGCTGCCGCTACCGTTCCAGTTCTTAATGAAGGGTATGTCTAAGGTCATGACAACGACTGCATACTATCTGTGATGATTCGTGACTACTTGTGATGTTTAAATATCGGCGACGTTACTCATAAAATGAACAAAACGTTGCCTTAATATTCTAAAAAATCACAACATCAAAAAACAAGCAGCCGCCACTGCGGTTGGTATCAGAGCAGAGATCATCAGGCCTAGCGGGCTAATTGCCTGCTCATCAAAACACTCCTTCAAAATCGCAAACCCGGCTGGATTAGGCGCATTAGCAATCACAGTCAGACCGCCACCCGTCACTGCACCGGCGACTAGCGCATATTTAGCACCATCAGATAAGCCAGATACCAACGACCCCAAATAAGTCAGCGCCGCATTATCAGTAATCGCCGTTAAACCCATAGAGCCAAAAAATAAAACGGTGGAATCCATACCCGCCAGTATCGGTTGCAACCACCATTGCTGCTTTCCACCCAATACAACCAAACCAGCTAAAAAGAATGCCACGAGTAAACCCTCGCGCAGCATCAGCTTGTCCTGATAACGTTGATATGCCTCAGTAAAGCCCAAGAAAAACAAAAACAATCCCATAAAGACCGCAGGATAATGCGCAAACACAACGGTCGCGCCTAAAAATAAATAATGAACCAATACAACAGCAAATGGTACAGGCGCATGAGTGGCATTGGTAGATGCATTACCAACCACCGCAAGCTTAATCGCCATCAATTGTTTGCGAAAAACCATCGTTATGATGAGCGCATTAATCAACACAGCAATCGCCGCTTTCCAACCAAATACGCTAGACATAAAACTGATATCCCAACCCCATTTTTCTGCCACCATTAATACTGGCGGTGCAGCGAAAGGAGTCAACACACCGCCAATAGAAATATTCACAAACAAAACACCCAGCGTCGCGTACTTTAACTTTTGAGAAATATCTTTCGTATAAAAACGGTCACGCAACATTAAGGCCGCCAAGGTCATAGCAGCAGGCTCAGTGATCAGAGAACCCAGCAAAGGCACCAGACTCAAGCATAAAAAATAAGCGCTAACGGCTGGATTCACCGGCAGTATCGCCGCGATACGGCTGACTAAGTTCTGCACCGATTGCAAAATAGGTTTTGTCCCTGCAATCGTCAGTATCACGAAGACAAATAGCGGCTCAGTAAAATTTTGGCTTTCTAAATAACTGATGGCTGCTTTCTGATGATCCAGTACAGCAATACAGCCAACCAACACCAACGCCCAAAAACCAAAGACAACTTCTACTTCACCCAGCAAATGCCATAAACCAGCATGATTTTTACTCGTGTGAGCCAGATGTAAAAAATGCTTGGTAGAGAATGTATGTAACACCGCCAATCCAAAAATCGCCGCGCCTACATAGTTAATTAATTGCGTGTTATCCATATTTAATTAAGCTTTTTAAATGTATTCGGGTTGATAGAGCAAAGTCGTTTTTTACACTTTATCCAATTTCGCGATACTCAAGTCCAGCAACTTCATGCCTTGCCGTCCAAAATTGATATGCGCCCTGGCATTACTGCCGCCACCTTCAATATTCACAATCACGCCCTCGCCAAACTTGGCATGCATCACCGTTTCGCCGATGCGCCAGCCGAGCTTGCTGCTAGTTTTATTAAAATTCTGTGCAATATGATTTGCCCCTGCTGATGGTTCTTCATCCCAGGCAGACTTTTTATTACCAAACCAGCTTGGCTGGATTTTTGGCGACAGCCATTTGATCGATTCTTCTGGCATCTCATCAAAAAATCGTGAGCGCATGTTGTAGCGTGTCTGTCCATGCAGCATGCGGGTCTGCGAGAAGCTAACATACAGGCGCTTGCGTGCCCGCGTGATCGCGACATACATCAGACGCCGTTCTTCTTCAACGCCAGAATCTTCCTTCGCGCTATTCTCATGCGGGAACAAACCCTCTTCTAAACCAGTGATGAAGACTGCATCAAATTCTAAACCTTTAGCAGAATGTACCGTCATCAGTTGCAAAGCATCTTGTCCCACCTGCGCCTGATTGTCGCCCGCCTCCAAAGACGCATGCGATAAAAATGCTGACAACGGCGACATCACTGTGGGCAAGGCAGCGTCTGCATCAATAATCTCGACCCCATCGGCAATCGTAACCAAGCCGACCGCCGCTTGAGACGCAGGCCCTAACAAAGCCGGGGCATCCGAACCAAAACCCTCTTCGGAAATAAACAGCGTCGCCGCATTGACTAACTGCTCCAAGTTTTCGATACGGTCAGCGCCTTCTTTCTCGTTCTGATAATGCGTCATCAGACTACTCAAATCGAGGACAATTTTGACCATTTCTGGCAAAGGCAAACGCTGGGTTTCAAAACGAGCGCCCTCAATCAATTTTACAAAATTGCCCAGCGATGTGCCAGCTTTGCCAGCGACATAAGGTACCGCCGCGTATAGCGAAATGCCATATTGTTTGGCTGAATCTTGCAGCTGTTCTAAGGAGCGTGCGCCAATCCCGCGCGCCGGGAAATTGACTACACGCAAAAAAGCAGAATCATTGTGCGGGTTATCCATCAACTGCAAATACGCAATCGCATGCTTAATCTCGGCACGCTCAAAATAGCGCTGACCGCCATACACTTTGTACGGCAAATTCGCTGTGAACAAAGCATGTTCAATTACTCGTGATTGCGCATTGGAGCGATACAGGATCGCGATTTCGCTACGCAACGAACCTTCTCTTATCAGGTTCTTGGCTTCCTCAATAATCCATTGCGCTTCCTGGATATCGCTGCTGGCTTCATATATGCGCACAGGTTCGCCATGACCTGCGTCGGTACGCAAATTTTTACCAAGGCGCTTGCTGTTATTGGCGATCAGGGTATTTGCCGTATCCAGAATATGGCCATGCGAGCGATAATTCTGCTCCAGCTTAATAATATTTTCGACTTTAAATTCTTGCTCAAACGAGGACATATTGCCGACGTTGGCACCGCGGAAGGCATAGATACTTTGATCATCGTCGCCGACTGCAAACACGGCGCCGCTGTGTTGATTGCCTTGCCCCGACATCAGCTTTAACCATTTATATTGTAGGTCATTGGTATCCTGAAACTCGTCAACCAAGATATGTTTAAAGCGAGCTTGATAATGCTCACGCAGAGGCTGATTGCGGCTAAGCAGCTCATAAGTACGCAATAATAATTCTGCAAAATCGACGACGCCCTCACGCTGACATTGCGCATCATAGAGCTCATATAACGCCACCATTTTGCGGTTGAAATCATCATAAGCATCCACCGCTGCGGCCCGCAAACCCTGATCTTTTGCGCTATTAATAAAGTACATCAAGGTACGCGGCGGGAACTTCTCATCGTCAACGTTGTTCGCTTTCAGCAAACGCTTGATAAACGAGAGCTGGTCCGATGAATCCAGAATCTGAAACGTCTGCGGCAAGCTGGCATCACGATGATGGGCGCGCAGCAAGCGATTGCATAAGCCGTGGAAAGTACCTATCCACAAGCCGCGCGTATTGATCGGCAACATCGCCGACAAGCGCAACAACATTTCTTTGGAGGCTTTATTGGTGAACGTGACTGCCAGAATCCCTTGCGGTGATACTTGTCCGGTTTGGATTAACCAGGCAATCCGGGTGGTCAGGACGCGAGTTTTACCAGAGCCAGCGCCCGCTAAAATCAGAGCCGATTGAGAAGGTAAAGTGACAGCGGCGAGCTGTTCTGGATTCAGATTATGGAGAAGATTTTGCATCCCATGATTATACGGGAGTAACACGCTGGCGAACTTCTAAAAACCCTCACTACCAAAGAGCATCAAAAGCCTCAAGCACATTGTATTGCTGCACAACATAGCCGCGCCAGCGTATTGCTATGTCGACGTATTGCTACGTCCAAGTAATCAATCCTGCTTAGCGCTGTATCTCGATTAAATGGCTTTTAGAAGCTCGCCCTGATAATCACCTAAAAGAACTCCTATACATCGATCAACATCGGTAAATTGCATATACTCCCCATTATTTTTATTAAAATAAGCTTATTGTCCAATGATTCTATGGACAATCTAAACATACCTACCAGGAGTATATTTATTCAGAAGAGAGCAGCAAATGCCTTTGCAGCGGCTTTTGGGTCGTCTGACAGATAAATGCTGCTGATCGCTGCGACCATGTTGGCTCCCGCCTGCACCAGCGGTCTGGCGTTGTCCACCGTCATCCCGCCGATTACCACGTTGGGCAAAGCAACTGTGGTGTTAGCTTCAGCGATGATGCTAGCGGGCGTGGTCACCGGATATTGTTTCACCCGCGATGGGTAAAAACCGCCAAACGTCACGTAGCTTGCGCCTGCTTGTTGTGCTGCATGTGCGAGGTGCAAATCGCCATAGCAAGAAGCACCCACGATTTTATCTGCGCCAACTTGCGCGCGTACCTCTGCCACGCTGGCATCGGTGCCACCAACGTGTATTCCATCCGCATCCAAGGCAAGGCACAACTCAATATGGTCGTTAATGATGAAGGGAATGGCGTAACGCTGACACAGACTTTGCAAAGCACAAGCTTGTTGCATGCGTAACTTGATATCCGCAAATTTATGCCGGTATTGCAGCAACTTAGCGCCACCTTGTATGGCTTGTTCGCTAATGGCAAGCAGCCGGGCAGTATCATCCCAATCGGGCGTTACCAGATATAAACCTGCGAACTGAGATGGAAGAGTCGGCATTTTTTCTTTCTATTTTAGATACGACAAGGAATCAATTGCCCCGGTGCGATCGCATACGCTTGCGCCAGACTGTCTTGGGTGTAGCGCTGCGCATTCTCTAATGCTTCTGCCATTGGTGCGCCTGCAGCGAGTTGCCCCGCAATCGCGGATGCCAGCGTGCAGCCACTTCCGTGGTAGCTGGCAGGCAATCGATCCCATTGCCATTGCTGATGATGTCCATCGGCGAACCAATGATTGTTAACTTGCGTCCCGGTACCATGACCACCTTTGATGAATACATCACGGCAAGCAAATTGCAATAGTTGCCGCGCTTGTTGGACTAGGTCGCCAGTTGCAGGGCACAGACGCTGCGCTTCCGGCAAGTTGGGTGTGATCAGAGTGGCGACTTTCAATAGCGGCTGGATGACCTGCTCCGGCGCATCGCCTAGCAACAAGGTGTCGCCATGCCCGCTGGCCAAAACTGGGTCTAACACGACTGGAATATCTGACATGCCCGGCCGACTTTGTACGATTTCAGCCACCAACTCTGCGATACATTCTGCATTAACACGATGCGCGACAATCCCAATTTTGATAGCCGCAATTTTGCATTGCTTAAGCAAAACTCGGACTTGATGCCGGATAATGTCCGCATTGACCGCATGCACCGCAAATACACGGTCGTTGTCTTGCACGGTCAAGGCGGTGATGATCGTCAAGGCATGTGCGCCCTGCGCTGCAATCGCTTCGCTATCAGCCTGTATGCCAGCGCCACCACTGGGATCGTGTCCGGCAAAAACTAGTACGCAAGGTCGCTGTCTTGTTTTCGGACTGGTAGCAACATTGTCGGATTGATTGGCAGATTTATTCTCCAATGAATTTTTTATCATCTTCACTAATGCCACTGATGCCACCGATGCCACCGATGTCATACCACCCGACCTGCCAACGGCGAGGATGCCGAGGCTACAAATTTTTTCGGAATACGTCCTGCCAAAAATGCCTCACGTCCCGCCTCCACGGCCAAGCCCATCGCACGGGCCATCCGGACTGGATCATGCGCACCAGCAATCGCCGTGTTCATCAAGACACCATCGCAACCCAACTCCATGGCAATCGCAGCATCAGAGGCGGTACCAACGCCAGCATCAACCAACACCGGCACAGTAGCTTGCTGAATAATCAGCGATAAATTCCAGGGATTGAGTATCCCCATACCCGACCCAATCAAGGATGCTAAAGGCATGATCGCAACACAACCGATGTCTTCTAACATCTTTGCCTGAATCGGATCATCGCTGCAATACACCATCACATCAAAGCCGTCTTTGACCAAGATTTGGGCCGCTTTCAAGGTTTCTGGCATATTGGGAAATAAGGTCTTTTCATCTCCCAATACCTCCAGCTTGCACAGCTTGTGGCCACCCAATAATTCACGTCCCAATTGCAAGGTGTACACCGCATCTTCCGCGTTATAACAACCGGCAGAATTTGGCAAGATCGTGTATTTACTCGGTGGCACCGCATCCAATAAGCTAGGTGCATTAGGATCTTGCCCGATGTTGACCCGACGGATGGCTACCGTAATGATCTCCGCGCCACTGGCCTCAGTCGCCAGCCGTGTCTGCTCTAAATCTTTGTACTTGCCGCTACCAACTAGCAAACGCGAACGGTAAGTTTTGCCAGCGATGATCAGACTGGGTGTGTGTTCTTTTTGCATAAAAATTCCTTTTCGTGAATTTCATCTATTTTTTAGGGGCGCACCTCGCGCACTGAACTGGACGAAGAAAATGAGGTATCACATCAACCGCCGCCGATGGCACGCACCACATCGACCTTGTCTTGCAGCTGCAAGTAATGGCTAGTCCATTCCGTGCGAGCGACAATCTGGCGGTTCACGGCGACAGCAATCGCCTGCCCCGACAAGTTCAGCGTCACGATCAATTCCTCCAGCGTTTTTTCCTCACTGAGCTGATAGGGTTCACCATTCAATACGATATGAGTCATGGCAAGGGCTTATTGTTTTCTGTAGATTTCTGCACCGGACTTAACGAACTCAATTGCCTTCACTTCCATCCCTTGTTTCAACGCAGCGATCTCGGTAATACCTTGTTTGGCGGCGTAATCGCGAACTTCTTGCGTGATCTTCATTGAGCAAAAATGGGGACCGCACATTGAACAGAAATGGGCGACTTTGGCAGAATCCTTAGGTAGCGTCTCATCATGGAATTCACGCGCCTTATCGGGATCAAGTCCGATATTGAACTGATCATCCCAACGGAATTCAAAGCGGGCTTTAGACAAAGCGTTATCGCGGATTTGCGCACCCGGATGTCCCTTCGCCAGATCGGCTGCATGAGCGGCAATTTTGTAAGTAATGATGCCGTCTTTGACGTCGACTTTATTCGGCAAACCCAAGTGTTCTTTTGGCGTGACGTAGCACAGCATCGCCGTACCATACCAGCCAATTTGTGCGGCACCGATACCAGAAGTGATGTGATCGTAACCCGGTGCAATGTCGGTCGTGAGTGGTCCCAGCGTATAAAAAGGCGCTTCGTGACATTGCTCTAACTGCAAATCCATATTCTCTTTGATGAGATGCATAGGCACATGACCAGGGCCTTCGATCATGACTTGCACATCATGCTTCCAAGCGATAGTGGTCAGCTCACCCAGAGTTTTTAATTCGCCTAATTGCGCTTCATCATTGGCATCGTAAATCGAGCCTGGGCGCAGGCCGTCACCCAGACTAAATGACACGTCATAGGCTTTCATGATCTCGCAGATGTCTTCAAAATGCTCATACAAGAAGCTCTCTTTATGATGCGCCAGACACCATTTCGCCATGATCGATCCGCCGCGAGAAACGATACCGGTCATCCGTTTTACCGTCATCGGCACATATTGCAAACGCACGCCTGCATGAATGGTGAAGTAATCCACGCCCTGCTCCGCCTGCTCGATCAATGTGTCGCGGAAAATCTCCCAAGTCAGATCTTCGGCCTTGCCATTGACCTTCTCCAAAGCCTGATAAATCGGGACGGTACCGATTGGTACCGGTGAGTTGCGGATGATCCATTCCCGCGTCTCATGTATGTGTTTGCCAGTGGACAAATCCATCACGTTGTCGCCACCCCAGCGAATTGCCCATGTCATTTTTTCGACTTCTTCACCAATGCTGGAAGTCACTGCAGAGTTGCCGATATTGGCATTAATTTTGACTAAAAAATTACGCCCGATAATCATAGGCTCAACTTCTGGATGATTGATGTTGGCGGGAATAATGGCGCGGCCACGAGCAATTTCTGAACGCACAAATTCTGGTGTAATCAGATCCGGGATTGACGCACCGAAAGATTGCCCCGGATGCTGACGACCCATGACCTCAGCCAGTTTGTTACCCATAGGGCCAGAGGCTTTCAGATTAGCGAGATATTCCTGACGTTGTAGATTCTCGCGGATCGCAATGTACTCCATCTCGGGCGTGATGATGCCCAGTCTTGCGTAGTGCATCTGAGTGACATTTTTTCCGGCTAAAGCACGGCGTGGCTTACGCTTGAGATTAAAACGCAGCTCTGCCAGCTTAGGATCGTTGAGTCTTTCGATCCCGTAATCGGAGGATGGGCCGGACAACTCTTCCGTGTCATTGCGCTCTGCAATCCATGCACCACGTACCGAGGCAAGGCCGGATCGGATGTCGATTTTGACCTCTGGGTCAGAGTAAGGTCCTGAGGTGTCATAGACATAAATCGGTGGGTTTTTTTCGGAACCAAACATCGCTGGCGTATCGGACTGACTGATCTGGCGCATAGGCACACGAATATCAGGACGACTGCCTTGAATGTAAATTTTGCGGGAATTTGGTAACGGCTGGATTGCGGCTTGATCGACTACTGCGGTAGCGGATAGAAATTGTGGATTGGCGTTCATTTTTGCTCCCATTAACGTGCACATTGTTGGTGGCAGCGTGGGAGGCTTGAGGTGCGCACGGTGAAGATGATGAGGGTTTGAGTAGCCCCGTGCGGCACTAATTTGCTTCCCTTCGCTGGCATTATCCAGATCAGGTTCAAGGGTATTTCTCACCCGTCAGCGTGTTATTGCTGGCAGGACCCCTAGCATTTCTCTTATTCAGTTGCGTGTGTTCAGTTACGTTTATTCAGATACTAGTTGCGATACTTGTTTAAAAAATTATTGCATCTTGTAGCTTCAAAAGCATCTCAAAAACTAGCCGCATTATAACGACTTTCTGTTAACAGATCGTTTGATTTTTTTAATTCGTATTGATTTCTTTGCGCTTTACCGGCCCGATGACTTCGATTAATTCCACCATATTAGCGCTGATCGCCGCGGACAAATCATGATCCAGAATCGGCATTGCCTGTTCGTGCGGCACCAGCAAACGTGCCAGTCCATATGCGCGATTGCGCCCGTGCGCTTTGCCCAGATATAAAGCCATATCCGCCATTTGCATGGCTTTTTCCCAGCTACAAACTTCTTCTGGAATGCCTGAAAATGGCAATGAAATAAAGCCCGCCGTAACGGTAAGAGGGATGGCATTCTCACCAACCTGAATCGGATTTTCGCCAATAGAAGACAGCACGCGCTCGACTAATTTTTTCAATTGAGCAGGATTGGATTTAGGTGAATAAATCAAAAATTCTTCACCACCCCAACGCAATACCATATCCGTATCGCGCACCGTTTTTTTCAAGCGATGGGCAACTTCCATCAATACACTGTCGCCGATCGCATGACCCCAAGTATCATTAATTTGTTTGAAATGATCGATGTCCAATAAGAGCAGACAATCGGGATTATCACTGTCGTTTTCGCGCCGCTCTCTCTCACTATTAAGAGCCCGATTTCTCATCATCTCTAAAAACGAGCGACGGTTATAGAGTCCGGTCAAAGGATCACGCACTGCATGGAACTCTAATTGCAAATTCGCTTCGACCAATTTTGCATTCGTTTTTCTGACGCGGCGGTACAACAAGAAAATAAATACTCCAGCCATCACCGTCAGCATGGCACCGAGCAAGGTGATGACTTGTTGCAGCCGACGATTTTTTATATCGGCATCTTTTAACTGGTTATCACGGCCTAATAATTCGATCTGCTTTTGCCGCTTATCGGCATTAAATGTCTCTTGCAAAGTGGCGACAGCCTTGGCACTTTCTGCTTTGAATAAATCATCGCTCAGCGTCTCTTTCTTATGCATGGTCGCTACTGCTTCTTTGTACATACCAGCGTGCTCATACATGAGGCCAAGCTCGCCCAAAATACCCTCCACATTGGTTTTGGAATCGATACTTTCAAAGTAGGCGATCACGCTATTTATTTTTTCTGCGCCTTGTGCAATCTTGCCTTGTCCACCGAGTGCAAACCCCCAGTTGACATTAGCCAGCTGCTTTAAATACTCATCGTGAATTGCATCGGCTTTTTCATAGGCGATCTTGGCAGTATGCTCAGCCTCAACAAAATTATGCATGATCAGATATTGATCGGCGATATTACCGAGGGCGCTAATTTCTACCGCTGGGATGCCAGCATCACGCGCGATATTGAGTGTCTTTTGAAAAGAACTGAGCGCATCTTTGTTGCGGTCTAACTGAGCATAAGCAACACCCTGCACCATGGTCAGAGAGGCTAAACTTTTCAGATCGGTGGTTGCTGAAGAAATCGCCAAGGCTTCATCTACAGTCGCCAGCGCCTTCTCTGGATTTTTCATCGTGGTGTACAGGCGACTGATCGAGTCCAGGTGATACAACCTGGCATGCGCTTGCCGGCGTGGTTGCAGATCCGTGAGTTTAAGTGCATCCAGATAATAAGACAGTGCAAGTTCAAACCGTCCGGTCGATGCATACACCGCGCCAAACGCACTGCTGATACGCATTTTTAGCTCCGGATCGGACGAAGCTTTAATTGCATCCTGAACCTCGGTCAGCTTGGCAATACTTTGCTCGGGATGTCCATCATCAATCTCATCAAACGCCTGATTGACCTTGGCAAAATTAATAGAACGCTGATCACCCTCTTTGACTGCCAAAGCCATTAAGGCTGCATTCACCTTTTTCGCGGAACTCGCCTTACCAGCGTCGTACAGCAAGCCAATCATCAGTTTGAGCGCTTTTAATTTGACTTGATAACTGGCATCGGCCGGGAGTTTTTCTTGAAAGCTTTGCAACTGCTTTAATGCATTGGCATTGTCGGTATCACCAAGAATCTGAATCTGATCAATCTGCGCCAAATCTGCAGCCTCATCAGCGCGTGCGGACGCCGCTGTCAGGCCAAGAGCCAGCAACAGAACAACGGCGCGGGAACAATGCAGTATCAGTTTATTGTCAAACATACGCTCATACAGAAATGCTTCTTCGTTATTAGGAACTTCTAAAAATGAGGATATAGCTTTGCTTGCGGACGGCAACTGGCTCTGACGAACCAATTTGATTTTTAAAATCAATGACATGCTAGCATTTTAATTGACGCTTTCTTCGGCATTCTGAGCGAATACCCATGCTGCGATGCAAGCAGACCACAAAGCATGATTGCGGACGGATTTGACTACGGTCGCAGGCTTGATCCAGTTAAGATATTAATATACTCAGGAGATGTATATTTAGACTGTCCATATAAAGTCTAGACAAATCGCTATTTTCCATAAAAATAATGGGGAGTATATTAAAAATCAAGCTAAATTAAGCTGATGTCAATACAAAAAATCCCGCTACTCTGGTACTTATAAGGCATTCCATCAGTACATCCCACACTTTATTAACCCTAATCTAAAGCTAACTGGTAGCCAGCGATTGTCTGCTTCAATCCAAGCGCATTTAGCGGGCAAAAAAAGAATATCCGAAATCGAGCCGATTTTATGCAGCATATCTTATGCAGCATATTTTAGATTTGATACGGCTGTCCCTTATAATCAAGGATTGAGCAAACCAACCAAACCTAGATCACATCATGGAATTAGCCAAGTCATTTGAGCCCGCCGACATCGAAGCATTTTGGCGCACAGAGTGGGAAAAGCGCGGATATTTCGCCGCCAGCACCGACGCCAGCAAACCCTCTTTCAGCATCCAGCTGCCGCCGCCTAACGTCACCGGCACACTGCACATGGGACATGCATTCAATCAAACGATTATGGATGGACTGACGCGTTACTACCGTATGCGCGGCCACAACACGGCCTGGATACCAGGCACCGACCACGCCGGTATCGCGACCCAAATCGTGGTGGAACGCCAGCTCGATGCACAAAAAATTTCACGTCATGATTTAGGGCGTGAAAAATTTTTAGAAAAAGTCTGGGAGTGGAAAGAAAAATCCGGCTCCACCATCACCGGCCAAATGCGCCGCATGGGTGCTTCCGCCGATTGGCAACGCGAATACTTCACGATGGATGCACCGCGCTCCAAAGTCGTCACTGAAGTATTTGTCAAACTGGTAGAACAGGGTCTGATCTATCGTGGTAAGCGTCTGGTCAACTGGGACCCGGTGTTGGGTACTGCTGTGTCCGATCTGGAAGTTGTGTCGGAAGAAGAAGACGGCTTTATGTGGCATATCCGCTATCCGTTTGCGGATGGCAGTGGTCATTTGACGGTAGCGACTACGCGTCCAGAAACCTTGCTGGGCGACGTTGCAGTCGCGGTTGATCCCACGGATGAGCGGTATATCCATTTGGTCGGCAAAATGTTAAAACTGCCACTAACGGATAGAGAAATTCCCGTTATCGCCGACGAGTATGTTGATAAAGAGTTTGGCACAGGCTGCGTGAAGATCACGCCTGCGCATGACTTTAACGATTATGCGGTTGGTCAGCGTCACAAACTGGAATTGATCAGCGTACTTACACTAGATGCAAAAATCAACGAGAACGGATCAGCGCCTTATCAAGGCATGGATAGATTTGTCGCCCGCAAACAAATCGTCGCCGACCTCGACGCGCAAGGCTTATTAGAATCCGTTAAACCGCACAAACTAATGGTGCCGCGTGGCGACCGGACCAATGTCGTGATCGAGCCGATGCTGACCGACCAGTGGTTTATGGCGATGAGCAAAGCCGCACCAGAAGGCACGCATTTCCCGGGCAAATCCATCGCCGAAGTCGCGCTAGAAAAAGTTGCGAATGGTGAAATCAAGTTTGTACCGGAAAACTGGAGCACGACTTACAACCAATGGCTGAACAACATCCAGGACTGGTGTATCTCACGTCAGCTCTGGTGGGGTCATCAAATACCAGCGTGGTACGGTGACAATGGCGAAATCTTCGTGGCACGTAATGACGAAGAGGCCAAAGCCAAAGCAGATGCGGCTGGTTACACTGGCGCGTTAAAGCGTGATGACGACGTATTGGACACTTGGTTCTCCTCTGCGCTGGTGCCGTTTTCCACCATGGGCTGGCCGGAAGAAACTAAAGACATGGAAATGTTCTTGCCATCGTCGGTGTTGGTGACTGGCTTTGACATTATCTTTTTCTGGGTAGCGCGCATGGTCATGATGACGGCGCACTTCACCGGGAAGGTGCCTTTCCACACGGTCTATGTACATGGTCTGGTGCGGGATTCTAGCGGCCAGAAGATGTCCAAATCCAAAGGCAATACGCTCGATCCGATTGATTTGATCGATGGCATCAGCGTGGATGATCTGGTCGCTAAACGCACGATTGGCTTGATGAATCCTAAGCAGGCAACCGCGATTGAAAAAGCCACGCGCAAAGAGTTTGCCGATGGTGTTCCGGCGTATGGCACAGACGCCTTGCGCTTTACGATGGCGAGCTATGCATCACTTGGTCGCAATATTAATTTCGACCTCGGTCGCTGCGAAGGCTATCGTAATTTTTGCAATAAATTGTGGAACGCAACCCGCTTTGTGCTGATGAATACCGAGGGTCATGATTGCGGTTTTGCCGCTACGGTGACGGACGCAGATCTGGATTATTCGCCAGCGGATAAATGGATCATCTCCACTTTGCAACACGCCGAGGCCGAAATAGAAAAAGGCTTTACGGACTATCGCTTCGACAATATTGCCTCGGCCATTTATAAGTTTGTATGGGATGAATATTGCGACTGGTATCTGGAAGTCGCCAAGGTGCAAGTACAGCAAGGCACACCAGCGCAGCAACGTGCAACCCGTCGCACTTTATTGCGCGTGCTGGAAGTGATACTGCGTCTGGCACATCCGGTGATCCCGTTTGTGACAGAAGCCTTATGGCAAACCGTCGCGCCGCTGGCAGGCAAGACCTTAGATCCAGCTGGCGATTCCATCATGCGCCAGCCTTATCCTTTGGTGAACACCGCCAACATCGACACCGTTGCCGAAGAATGGATGACCGCGCTGAAGTTATTGACCGATGCCTGTCGCAATCTGCGTGGTGAAATGCAATTATCACCGGCGCTGCGTGTGCCACTGCTATTACAAGCAAACGATGCGAAAGAGAAAGCACGTCTGGAATCCTTCGCACCGTATCTGCAAGCGCTGGCAAAGTTGTCCGAGGTACTGGTAGTAGATGCTCTACCAGATTCCCCAGCGCCAACATCGGTCGTTGGCACCTCTAAACTGATGCTAAAAGTTGAAATCGATGTGGCAGCAGAGCGCGAACGTTTAAGCAAAGAAATCGGCAAACTCGATACAGAAATCAGCAAGGCGCAAGCCAAGCTGGGTAACGAAAGTTTTGTTGCACGTGCGCCAGCACAAGTGGTTGAGCAAGAGAAAGAAAGAATGGCCAACTTCTCAGCCACACTAGATAAATTGCGCGAGCAGTTTGCCAAGTTACCGGCAGCCTAAACACTAGGCGATTGTGGTGTTTTCTCTTTATTAAAGTAGATGCTCTAAAAATTAAGTACGTGGCGAAATCAACGCCACGTACAATTTCTGTCAGCAATCTAATAACAAGTTTAGAGCTAAAGCAAAATTGTACCGACTAGATGCTGCAACGCAACTAAGACAGTTTTGAGTCAGTCCTAAAGCTAAAAACTTTAATAACGGAGACACCATGCAAACAAAAAGATTCCTCACCCTGTCGCTGTCTATCTTGATAGCCTCCATCAGTTCATTCGCGCTTGCACAAGAATCGACGCCCGTGGGTCTGTGGAAAAGTATTGATGATCAATCAGGAAAACCCAAAGCACTGATACGCATCGTCGAGAGTGGCGGCGAACTGCAAGGCAAAATAGAAAAACTTTTTCTGGAACCCGGTGCCGACGCCAATCCAAAATGCGACAAGTGTGAGGGCGTCAACAAAGATCAAGCTGTGATCGGCATGACGATTTTGTCGGGTCTAAAAAAAGACGGCGATGAATACACCGGCGGCCGTATCTTAGACCCCGCCAACGGTAAGCTATACCGCAGCAAATTAACCGTGACAGATAACAACAAGAAACTCAATGTGCGCGGCTATATCGGTACACCTTGGTTCGGACGTTCGCAGGTTTGGTTACGGGAGCAATAATTTAGCACTGTGACTCACTGGTCACCGCGACCTGTGAGTCGCTGCAACATTATTTAGTTTTAGTTTTAGTTTTAGTTTTGGTTTTGGTTTTGGTTTTGGTTTTGGTTTTGGTTTTGGTTTTGGTTTTGAATCAGCTTTTGATCTGAATTCCGCTTTGGCGCTGCCATTTGTGCAAGGCAGAAAATGGGAAAAGAAGTGTCCTTGTCTGAGCGAAGCGAGTTGTGGACACTTCCCATTTTTTGCCTTGCACTAACGGGAACCCGAAGGGCAGCGACGGTGCGGTCGCCTTTTTTGGGTTAGCTTTTTTGGCGAAGCAAAAAAGCTAACTAGCCACCGGTCTACCACCGGCCAGCAATCCAAAACAAACGACACGGTTTGCACGCAAAGCAATGTGCATCACTGATTGATGACCGAGTTCTTTATATTTCTGAAGGAGCTAATTGCGGTACCCTCTTAGCCCGAAACACCTGCGTATCAGCATAAAAAACCTCATCCTGCACCACCCACCATCCAGGCAAACCCAACACAGGCAATGGCGTGTAATCAGAGGTAGATAAACTCAAACTAGCCAAGCCCTGCGCAACCAACTGATCCAGAACATCACGCTTAGCATCAGCGTCCAAAGTAAAAAAATCGGGTTCAACCCGCACCACATACGCATGCGCCGTAATGGCTTTATACGGCTGCACCAACTTCTCCATCAGCGCATGACCAAATGCCCATACCTCGGCTTGTTGACCAAACATCGGCCGATAATGAATAAATGCCTGCTGCCACTGATGCGCCCGCAATGCCGCGATTAAACCGTCGCCATCGACAGAATTCTCTACCACTAGCAAGGCAGAATTTTCATCAAAAATCGTGGCGGCATCGCGTGCTGCTCCGCGCGATTTCCCTATGCCGTGTTGGGCAATCTGTGCAGCTTGCAAAGCATTTAATTGCTGTTTTATTTTGGGGAAAGTCAGCCATACCAAGGCATTAAAAAAATCATGCAGATTTTCTCGCGTTGGTACTTGTCCTGTCGTACTGATAAAGGTCTCATATGCGGCGCCATCCGGCAGCGCGTCTTGTGCAACAAAACGGATTGCTTGCTGCCGCTGATTGCGCACATCTTTTTTTTGCGCGCAGGTATTGATATGGCTGCGCCAGTCATCCGACATCAGCAACTCTTGCGCCGCTGGTCTGACTGAGGCATACCAGGCTTGCGTCCAATCGATGCTGGAGAAAAATGTGTTCATGCTTGTGCCTATGTTGATACTCAGCCGCCCTGCTTATGGCTGGGTAGCAAACATCTTCCAGGCTAAGGTTTCACCCGCATTGAGCGGCACGATACTGGTGTCGACAAATGGCAATTCGGTCGGCATGGTCCAGCTCTCACGCTTGAGAGTAATCGTGCCTGTGTTACGCGGCAACTGGTAAAAATCGGGACCATTTAAACTGGCAAAGGCTTCCAGCTGATCCAGCGCACCCACCTGGTCGAAGGCTTGGGCATACAGCTCCATCGCGTGCAAGGCGGTGTAACAACCGGCGCAACCGCAGGCATGCTCTTTTAAACCTTTTGGATGGGGTGCAGAATCCGTACCGAGGAAGAAGCGCGGGCTACCCGATGTGGCCGCTTTGAGTAAAGCAAGGCGATGCGTTTCGCGCTTCAACACAGGCAAGCAATAATAGTGCGGACGAATGCCACCTTTAAAAATCTCATTGCGGTTGTACAGCAAATGATGGGCGGTAATCGTTGCTGCAATCGGACCCTCGGCGCTGGCAACATACTGCGCCGCCTCGCTGGTGGTGATATGTTCAAAAACGACTTTCAGCTCTGGCATGTCGCGGCGTAGCGGAAGCATCACTCGGTCGATGAAAACCGCTTCACGATCAAATAAATCGATTTCTGGATCAGTCACTTCTCCATGCACTAAAAACGGCATGCCGACTTCTTGCATGACTTCCAGCGTTTTATAGCATTTGCTCAGATCGGTGACGCCGGCATCTGAATTGGTGGTGGCACCAGCCGGATACAACTTCACTGCATGGACGAACCCACTATCTTTTGCACGACGGATTTCATCTGGCGGCGTGTTGTTGGTCAGGTACAGCGTCATCAATGGTTCAAAACTCATCCCTGCTGGCAAGGCTGCCAAAATCCGCTCACGGTAACTGCCCGCCTGTTCAGTTGTGGTGACCGGTGGCTTGAGATTAGGCATCACTATCGCACGAGCAAACTGCGCAGCTGTATGCGGCAAGACGCTGGCAAGCGCTGCGCCATCGCGCAAATGCAAGTGCCAGTCGTCAGGCCGCGTGATAGTGAGCTGGGAGGTGAGCCCGGAGGTGAGCTCAGTAGTGAAGTCTTGTGGAGATGTTGGTACAGCTGAAGTGGTTTGAGTAGGCATGGCGGCTCGCTTGTAATCGACGCCGCCATTTTACCTTTTTTGCGCCATTCCACAGCGAATCAAATATACTCCATCTATGTATATTTTAATTGTCCATATAAAGCTTGGACAAGTAGCCCCATTTTTTTAATAATTTAATGGGGAGTATATTGATTTTATGGAAAAATAGCTTCAAGACCTAGCTATATTTCTCCATATATTTATTCAATATTCGAGCCCTACTTACACTGGATTTATATCGGTTTCGCCAAGTCTTCTGGCACATCAATATCATGCAATATGCCAGGATCATCTACCGCGATCTCTGTCACCAGATGTTGCTGCAACAATTTGCGCGCCCCTTGATCGCCGCTTAAAGCTAATAACTGATCTAAATATTTTCTGGAAAATCCGACCGGATTACCGCGTTGACCTTGATAAACCAAGACGCCAATGTCGGCACCAGCTTGCATTGTATGAAGTAATTTTTTGATTGAATCTGGCTTTACATAAGGCATGTCAGCTAGGGCAATGATCCAGCCGGCATAATCTGCACTTTGCTGTAATCCATGTACTAATGACGCAGCCATTCCCTGCTCTGCATTAGGGCATACGGTTAGCATACAGCCAGTTTTTTGTAAGGTAGAAGAGAGTAACTCTAGAGTGTCGGTAGAACTTGTTGCGGAGAGTATCGCTAAGCTATCGGGTAGTACCGCGAGTAAATTGCGGGCACTGTTTTCAGCAACAAGTTGACCGTTGGACGTGAATTGCAAGAGCTTGTTCTGATTGCCAGCGGGATCAAAACGGCTCCCTTTACCGGCAGCGAGCAGCAAGCCACGCCAGTCTTGTTCGTGGCTTGCAGTGCTGGTCATTGTGTGTTTTTTGAGTGGTTTATTTAATACTGGCGAATTTTGCTTCCAGACCTTTAGCATCAACTGCACCAGGGATACGGGTGCCGTCGCTAAAGATAATAGTTGGTGTGCCAGTGACACGCATTTTTTTACCTAGCTCAAGAATTTTTTCATTTGGCGTCATGCAGTTTTCAGCCGCAGCTGGCGCTGCTTTACCATTTAACATCCACTCATCCCACGCCTTGTTGCGATCGGCAGAACACCAGATATTTTTGGATTTGACGCTAGAATCTTCGGACAAAATGTTATACATAAAAGTATAAACCGTCACATTATTCACGCCTTGCAAAGTCTGGCGGAAGCGTTTGCAATAACCACAATTCGGATCTTCAAAGATAGCAATTACACGTTTGCCATCACCTTTTACCATCTTGGCAGCAGATTCCAATGGCAGATCCGAAAACTTCACGCGGCTTAAATCTTCTACCCGCGCTTTGGTGTAATTGTTGGAGGTACGGGCATCTACAACATCACCAAAAAACAAATATTCGGCTTTTTGATCAGTATAAATAATATCGCTACCAATACGTACTTCAAACAAACCTGCATAGGGGGTTTTGGTAACAGAATCTACTTTGGCCCCAGGCCCTAAACGCGGCACAACCAATTTTCTGACTGCTAGCTCGTCCTTGGTTTCTGCAACCGCGAAGGCAATCGGCATTAACAATAAAGCAGCAACTACTTTCTTCATACTTATCTTCATACGTAACATATTGAATATCAATCTATAAAAAAGGCGCACAACAATCAGCGTCCCATTGCGTGAGAAATTAGTTTTCTTTTTAAGACAGGCAAACGATCGAGCAAGTTCAATCCCAAGTTACGCGCAATCCGAAGCGGTGTCACATTGGTAGCAAATAAGCGGGACAAATTGTCCGTCATCAATTGCATCATCAAGACTTCTTCGCGTCGCGCCCGCTGATAACGCCGTAATAAGCGGGCATCACCGCAATCACGAGGCGAATCACGACCGGAATCTGACTGCGTCAATAACTTGAGCAGAGCAGCGACATCACCAAAACCTAAATTCATGCCTTGACCCGCCATCGGATGCACCACGTGAGCAGCATCACCAATCAATGCCAGCCTCGGCGCGATCATAGAATGCGGCCGTACCAAACTTAACGGAAATGCCTTGCAATTTTGCGGCTCAAGCGGTGTTAATTTACCAAGCAGAGAACCACAAAATGGCGCCAACCTATCGGCCAATGCAGCTAAAGGCTCATTTAAAATTTGAGCGGCCAGACTATCAGGAGCGGACCACACAAGCGAAACTCGCTGTCCGGGCAACGGCAACAAGGCAATAATACCAAGTTCTTCTAAAAACCATTGATGTGCAACGTCTCTGT
The DNA here is from genome assembly GCF_040544435.1 of Undibacterium sp. GrIS 1.2. NCBI lineage: Bacteria > Pseudomonadati > Pseudomonadota > Betaproteobacteria > Burkholderiales > Oxalobacteraceae > Undibacterium > Undibacterium sp. GrIS 1.2. The sequence goes on along the minus strand of NZ_JBEONP010000033.1, from coordinate 13,257 downwards.
GCGGTTTTTCACAAGCAAAATTAGTAACCACGCCTTGCTGTCCATAGGAACGATAGTCCTGGCCAATTTCCGCTTGCCCGCGCACCCAAGACTGTCCACCATCAGCGCCGATCAGCAGGGAGGTCGTTAAGTGCGTACCATTTTCTAACTCAACAGAGGCAAAGCGTTCAGTCACATCAAGCCGCGAAGCACGACCCACAACCTGCGTTAAATTTTGTGCGAATTTCAAGGCATTATCGAGAGCCTGATTGAGATTTTTATCCTCAACAATCCACGCCAATTCATCAACATGCGCGCCATAAGCATCAAACCCCAGCTTGCCATCCGCAACAGCACTACCACCAAAAATCTGCATTGCATCAACCTGCGCCACACGCTCTTGATCAAGCGCAGCCCAAACTTTTAACCCATCAAGCAAATCATGGGCAACATGATTCAACGCATAAACTCTGACGTCCCAATGATTAATACCATCTGCAGAATCTGATTTTAAAATCGCCTTTGGCGGCACAGAAGATGTAGCCTGAGCGCACAGCAAACTCACCCGCAAGCCCAACTGAGACAAGGCCAAAGCAGCCGCTTTACCAACAGCACCGCTCCCAATAATACATACATCGCTGTGATTTGATTCTATGGACATAGCTGTTTTAGACCTTCCAACCAAGGAAAATAATCGCCCTATTATACGGCAGGCTAAGTTGAGAGCTGATTGACGCAATGAAAGCCAAACCGCCAAAGACAGGCAATATTTTTCATAAAAAGCTTGCGTAATGCCAGACAGGTCACTATAATTCTTCGTCTTGGCCTGGTAGCTCAGTCGGTAGAGCAGAGGATTGAAAATCCTTGTGTCGGTGGTTCGATTCCGCCCCGGGCCACCAAGGAATATGCGGCTCACAGCAATGTGAGCCGTTTTTTTTGCTCCGCAATTCTTGGCTTGCTCCGCAATTTCCATTTCATTCTTCAATTTTCTAAAATTATTACCTTGTCGGATTAACACGATCACCACGTCTTTTTTTAATGTAATGCTCCGTCATTGACAAGTTTTTGTGTCCAAGCTGTTTCTGTGCTGTTCTGATATCCCCACTCGCATCGGCAGTATCTGTTCCGGCCTTCGCACGCAAATCCCTCAGCTGATATCCAGCCACCCGCCCCGCCATTTCGGATTGTCCTCCTAAAATCAATTGCGACACCAACTTTTTCCTTAACCGCCGAAACCGTTGACCAATTGCAGACGCCGTCACTTCCTCGCCTTTTTCATCAACAAGCAGAAAATGATTTTTTGCCTGTGTTTTCTCCCGATGAAGAAGTAACTTATTGGTCAACTCTCCAAGTTCAAATAACTTTCCATTCTCGTCACTCAAGTTCATACGGATCTTCTGCCCGGTTTTACCCTGGACGATTTGAATGATAGAAACGTCTATATGCTGCGGACTCATGGCAAAAATATCTTGCGACCTCTGGCCAGTCAGGTATAGCAACTTCATGAAACTTTTCAAAATTGGGTCTGCATTTTCCATCACAAAAAAGAAAATTTCATCCTCCACATAATTTGACCTTCCTATCTCCTTATGCCCTTTCACGCCAGCACAGGGATTGGGACTGGAAGTCAAGCCCCAACTTCTACAATGATTAAATAACGTACTGAACAAGGCCTTTTCACGATTGGCCTGAATCGGAGCATCACATCTCCATTGCAAATATTGCGCGACATGCTTCGGCTCTATTTCATCCAATGGCGCACTTTCAAAAAATTTCAACAGATTCCTGGAATGACGGACGTAATCTCGCTGAGTATTCGATGCTCTTTTATGTAGCTCATTTTTTGAATATCGCTGCCATGCATCCTGAAGTGTGATTTTTTTTATTTCAAATTCATCAATGTCAGGTTGATAAAGATGTGACCACTTTCGAACCGCCTCAACATAATTGGATCCTAATGGAACTTCATGACGAGGCTTTTTTCCAGTGTCAAAATAGTAGAAAATTTTTCCGCTGCGTTGTTTCCGACGCCGCATCATCGGCGGTAGATCCTTATTAATTTCTCGGACTCTGGCCATCATTTTACCTTCGGTTTCCAGCGTGACTTTTCGATCACGGGTTCGCACTTGGATGAAGGCTCAAAAACAGAGCGCGGTATTTTTGGCACGCCGTGCGCTGACAGATAAAAAATCATCCCGATTCTCGCCAAATGCCGCACCTGCTTTGACTTTGTTTTAAACCCAGTCAAGTCAAATACTTCCTCTTCATTCAAAAAAATAGATTCCATGATTTTTCTCTAAAAAAGTTTATGAGCGAACTCATCGGCATTTCAACTAATGCTAAATCACAAATCGGTTTTAGCAAGGGGGCTAACGCATGTAGGTTAAGGTATTTGTCGTTGAAAAATGCCCAAGTTCCTGGCTCACAATTTTCAAGCCGTCATTCCATGTAAACCCTATTTTTTGCAGATCTATAATTCTGTTTTGCGCGTAAGTGTGTCGAAGTCCATGCCCACCTGTCGACCATCCAAAAATGGAAAAAGAAAGTCGTGAAAATCGTTGAGAAAAACTATGTCCACCAACTATGGAATATCTTTTAATGTAATGGACTCCGCGTTGCGTTTTTTTTATTGGTAATGCGAGGCGGAATTGTTCCAACTCAACTGCAATGTCATTGGGAACGTGAATGCTTCTTTTCAGCCCACCTTTTCCGATAACGACATATCTACTTCCCAGTCCCATTCCTTCAAAACGCTCCGTTAACCATTCTCGTTTATCCTCATAAACCTCACTTGGCAAAGCAATTGTGTCGAGTTCGATCGATCGCAATCCAGCTGCCGCTGCAAGCCGTATCGCAAACGATAATTCGTCAGATGCCACATCTAAAAGGCAATCTATTTGAGACGTTCGGTATGCCCTTGGCACCAACAAAGAGTCTTTTGTACTAACCACATATTCAACTTCAAGATTAAAAACTAACGCCAGAGATTGCCTATAGCCATCAATAGTTTTTTGTACGCAACTGCCTACTCTCGAAGCCAAGAATGTCCCCACAACGTCACTGTCAATGTTTACAAATGGAACGCCACTTTTCTTGCACCAGTCATAAAATATTTTGACGCATCCCATATATTTTTTTTCAGTCAAAATTGAACTGATACAGGGAGTTTTGTCACCAACTAATTTTCTGTTGAAGCGAGAATTTCCATGCTTAACAATTTTTACGACAACAGTTTTTGACTGTTCAGCCGTTGGACGAAAGCTGGTCATGATTGCTCCTCATTTTTTACACGTTGATGTGGCCAGACGTCGTCGTTATGTTTTTTGACAAATCTGTATACTTTTTCAGATGAGACTATTAGCTTGAAATTTTGTTTTATTAGTCGGGCGACCTTTCTTTTTGAGCTACGTTCTGCTCTTGCCCATAATAATATTTGGGCCAAATGTTCAATGAGGTCTCTATCCTTAAAGTCTCTCACTTCTCTTTTATTTTTATCTCGCTCGCAAAGTGCATCGACGTCACGCTGAGCTTCCTCTCGGTTCAATTTTTTTATGCTCATTACTATCTCCAAAGAATCGCTACCCAATAAAAATTTTGTAAGATCAACGATCAAGTTTTTTATTAATCATATGATCGGCGCGCGAAAACATGCGCGACTGGCCCCTTTTCCTCAAGATAATTGAGCGGCACGGACTCATCTGCCAAATGATTTTCAAAAAAAGAGAAATGGAAAAATGACTTCCTACGAAGATAAAAAAAGGGAGATAAATGAGTGAATTTACTGAGAGAAAAAAGCAGAACGTAAAAAATCGATGCTCAAATATTTTTTGAGCACGTTTCTACGATCAGATCTCAAGAAGATATAGCCACGCCCAGCTAGAAAGCACGGCCAGCTACTGATATCCCCAAAAAAAAGGGATGGGAGTACAATTTTTAGTGAATTGCATCCTAGAGTGATGTGTACAACAAAAACTGCAACGATACGACAATGTCGTTTTAAAACAAGAATCCCTCGATGGGGAGGCAAGCTTAACTTAAAAAGTTTTCTTGCTCGATAATGCATTCTAAAATGCAAGTACTACTTCACAACGATTTCATTGTGCCACCTTAAATTCCTAAAAACAATATCCAAAGTGGTTTTTTGCACTAAATATTGAACATATTGGGCGCAGAATTGGGCGGCTGTGTTGGGCGAAACTAGTGCCTTTCTGAAGCTGGTAGCAGCGCCGCATAGGATTGGGAATGGTACAGAGCAGCGTTCCGCAATATTGGATTCGTCTCATATCAAAAAATCTTCATTTTTGTATTTATATATTTGAACTCAGCACTGTCCAGCTCACTCTTTACTCTTTTTTAACTCCACCAAGGACTTGCCAAACACAATTTCCCCCTCCGGCATCTGTGACTGTGCCCGTTCCTTCATCCCCTCAAAATATTCCAGGTCGATTGGCCCCTCGTCCGATTCATAGCGAGGCACGTCCTCTTGATGCACACACTTCGGCCTTCGAGCATCAATGACATTTTTGGTTGCCGGCCCTGCTTTGGCAGTACTGCTTGCAGCATTCGGCTTGGCCTTGGCACGCCGTTTGTTTTCTTGTGTTTTCTTGTTCATCACCATTCCTTCATTTTGATTTAGTCGTTTTCAATCGATCCCAGAATGGTGCTCTTCGCCTCGAGCACATCCTGTGGCGTGACGTTCGCGATTCCGTCTCCACGACTTCGCCCGATCATATGATTTACCGCTTCCTGCAAAATGGCCGCGGCGTCGGCAATGGACACCTCACTACCAATTATGCCGGCAATGCTTTCAGGGTTGGCAACATCCGTAAATGCTGCCTTGCTTTCTTGAAGCCATTGTTGAATGAAATTAGTTAATCCGATTTGATCGGGTAGCGGGAAGAACAATTTTTCTGTGAAATGCCCTCCCCTCAATGCCGCTGGGTCAATATGGTCGGGATGGTTGGTGGCGGCAATATAGACGATGTCCTTAATTTTTCCACCGGCGCCATCCATTGCAGTAAGCAGTTTGTTGGTCACCGATGTCACGTTGGATCCCTTGCGATTGGCAAGGATATCGTCGGCTTAATCGATAAAAATGATACAAGGACGTATATCTCGTGCTTCTTTTAAAATACGATCGATTTCTTTTGCATCGTTCATCAGATCATTGCCGGAGGTACTGAGAAATGCGAAATCAGTCTCCTTTGCAAGGGAACGGGCGGTTTCCGTTTTGCCTGTACCCGGCTGGCCAAACAGAAGTAAGCCTGTTGGAACAGTTCCGCCTAGCCTTTCTACTGCTTCAACGTCTTTCATCCGCGTCGCTGTTGATTTGCATTTAAAACTGACCCACCGGGGGTGCGGACAAAAACTTGGACTACTTGGAGGTAGTTCATGTATTCATACGAAGACCGCATTCGCGCGGTTAGACTCTACGTCAAACTTGGGAAGCGCATCGCGGCGACCATCCAACAGTTGGGCTACCCGACAAAGAATGTCCTGAAGAGCTGGTATCGTGAACTCGAACGATGTTGCGATTTGCCGGAAGGCTATGTGCGCTCGAAGTCGAAGTATTCAAACGATCAGAAAAAGGCGGCTGTTGAGCATTACCTAAGCCACAATCGTTGCATGGCTGGGACCAGTAAGGTGTTGACGATCACCCTAAACTAAGCCACTTTTTAGAATAAATTTCATCCAAAACTGAGCCACGTGATTGAATTGCCTGCTTAACAAATGAGCAGGGAGACATGGAGTGATCACCGTGGGCATGTTAGCCAAAATAAGGCGGATGTATTTCCGCGACAAACTCTCGCCGCCATCTTAGACCGATCTAGTTTCTTTCGAAGCACGGCATTTCCATGCGCATCAACGCCATGAATTTGAAATACATTTTTAGCTAAATCGATTCCAATTGTAGTAATGATCATTTTGGACGCTCCTTTCATTTAGGGGGTGTTGCCGCTCCCATTTTGGCACATCGATGCCGTTTGAAAGAGGGCGTCCATTCCATTAGAACCCCGTGATGTAGTCGTATGCCAGGGGATTAGCCTTTTAGGTAATAAACGATATCGTATCGGTACAGGTCATCGTGCCTGACATGACTTTGCGTTCTTTGACTACCGTACCGTGGGCATAGAGGACTTTACGATCAATGCTGAGCGTTTCAGGGTCACTAGAAGGCTCCCGCTGAGTCGTTGCCTTGGTAGTCCGAACAAGACTTCAATTCAAACGTATTAGCAAAGTAAGCGTGATTACTTTTCCCAGCCAGGATCAACAAGTTTACCGTTGTACATTTTTGCATCGAGGAAGTCTCCACCATGCATTTTATAGACCCATCCCTGCCCATTTAGGCTACTTTCTCGCACGTCCCATGCCAAAAGTACGCCATTATCTTTGAGACGAAATCGCAAGACGATGGCACGACCGCGCGCTGCTGCTGCATAGTTAAAGACCTCGACGGGGATACGGCTAAGTATCTCGATGGTATAGTCTCCAGTCAATTTGCCTCCTATCCAACCCCCGTTTTTATAATCTGAACGTATATCAGTTCCCTCACGCCAAGTGACTCTCGCCCAGCGTGGAAATGACATATTGCCGCCACCACTTGAGCTTTCGCCGCCATTTTGATGATTCAGAAGCAACGGTCCAAATAGTACATTTCCTGCGTCATTGAGTGCTTGTACTCCAGCCTTCTCAGAGGCATCTGCTGCTAAGTTATATACGACGACCATCCCCATACCTTTCAACTCCCTGTCCGTCTGAGGCTTACCTGCTTGTGCGCATGCTGCCAGCAAAGGCAGCAAGGCTAAGGCAACTAAAATTGTTCTTTTCATCATCTGCTTCTCTTCCTTTAATTTACGGTCATGTTGATGTTGTAGCCATTTGCCTTTAGCCATTGAATATAGCCTTTGGCATCGACCGTCCCCGTGATGTAGTCGTAGGCCAGGGGATTAGCCTTTTAGGTAATAAACGATATCGTATCGGTACAGGTCATCGTGCCTGACGTGACTTTGCGTTCTTTGACTACCGTGGGCATAGAGGACTTTACGATCAATACTGAGCGTTTCGGGGTCACTAGAAGGCTCCCGCTGAGTGGTTGCCTTGGTAGTCCGAACAAGACTTCAGTTCAAACGTATTAGCAAAGTAAGCCTGATTACTTTTCCCAGCCAGGATCAACAAGCTTACCGTTGTACATTTTTGCATCGAGGAAGTCTCCACCATGCATCGTGTAGTGGAACGCTGTACAAGATGCGACCTCACCAGCTTTACATCCAGGAATCGGCAAGGTTTCCTGAACGTCCCATGCCAAAAGTACGCCATTATCTTTGAGACGAAATCGCAAGACGATGGCACGACCGCGCGCTGCTGCTGCATAGTTAAAGATCTCTTCAGGTATGCGATTTAAGACTTCCACTTTGTAGTCGCCAACGACTTTTCCAGTAGTCCAATAAAGCCCTTTGGCATCGTCTACTCCGTCTCGCCAAGTAACCCTAACCCAGCGAGGGAATGACATGTTGCCACCACCACTAGAACTCTCACCGCCATTACGATGATTTAAAATCCCTGGTCCAAAGAGTTCATTTCCCGCGTCAGTGAGTGCTTTTACACCAATCTTCTCAGAGGCATCTGCTGCTAAGTTATATACGACGACCATCCCCATACCTTTCAACTCTCTGTCCGTCTGAGGCTTACCTGCTTGTGCGCATGCAGCCAGCCACGGTAGCATGGCCAAGGCGATTAGAACTTTCCTCTTCATCATCTATTTTCCTTCCTTTAATTTACTGTCATATTGATTTTGTATCCGTGATCATTCAGCCATTGCAAATACGCCTTTGCATCGACTGTTCCTGAAATATAGTCACTGGTATTTGGATTTGATTTATAGGTGATGTACTTTACTGTGTCGGCGTAGGTCATCAGGCCTGTTGTGGCATCGCGTTGCTTGACAGTTGTGCCGTCAGTGTAACGGACGTCACGATCCTCACTAGTGGCAGTGGGGCCACCATCTGGCGCTCCCGATAAGAGATTGCTACTCTTGTCATGGAGTACTGGATTAGAGATGATCGTGTTTATTGACGGGTCACTACCCATTTTCACTCCTGCTGCGTTGGCCTGATCAAGCATCCACACCATCGCGACTTTAGCCAGATCTTGGTTAGGAAAACCGCCACCGATATCTGAATGCGCCCCTAAAAAACCGCGCTCTAAACGCGTAGTACCGCTAGGCATAGATTTACCTAAGATGGACTCAGACGGAAAAGAAACCGCGTTCCCCCTGTATTCATTCAGCGCTACGGCATGCACAACGTATTTAAAAGCGTCAGGAATTTGTAGTTGATAACTGCCAGTGTGAGTGCTCAACACTGTGTCAAATAAGCCCATAAAGCGGAAATTGACTTTCTGACAGGCGTCTTTTTCATTTTGATCTTTATAACTATACCAACCATTACTATTCGTCTTTGCCGCAATCTGATTGGCAAAGTCACGTGCTTCTGCCGAACCCCGACTAAAGCCGGTGATGTCGATGTTAAAGGCGGTATTGTCATCCACGGAATCTGAATAATCTCTTAAATTCTTGAGCATCGCATCAATCCTCTCTTTCCCTGTAAACGCCTCCGCAACATCGCCTTTGTTACCACCCTTGTACCAGGGATTTTCTATTCCTGTAGTAGGGTCTTTAGTACCTGGACCAGTTATGTAATAGACTTGTCCGTCTTGATATTGGTTTTTAAAACGGACAACATTCGACAAGGTTGCCGAATTACTTTCATCATTCCCGGTGCCATCAAACGCAAACAGAATCAGACCCGATGGATCAATATATTTCAGCGGATTATTGGCGACATAGGCATAGCTGTTGATGCCGCCCCGGAGTCCCAGCGGATCGGGTGTCAGGTATTGACCCCGGCTTGGGTCGTAATAGCGATGATCGTTGTAATACAGTCCTGTTTCTATATCCTCGTATTGGCCTGGCAGGCGTAGATTAAATGCAAATGTCGTCTTATTCTCAGCATGCGCTGCCTGGATCAATGTGCTTGCCTGAATGATCTTTCCATAAGGGCTGTACTCTGCTTGCCATAGAGGTATGGCATGCTCATTGGTCACAAGTTCGGTCGCGCCCAGGTGATTGTTATGCAAATAGGCGATCGCATCTGTTGTGTCGAACCAGGCATGCCATGCGGTGGCGATGTCCGCCGTCATTTGACTCATTGGGGAGGTTTCTGCTTGGCTGAGTGCACTCCCTTGTGGCGTATCGGTCAGGGCAATGGCTTGCTCTGCCAGATAGAGGTATTGGCGGGTGATCTGTCCTTTGTCGTTGAGTTCTGCCACTAGCTTGCGGCCTTCGTACAGATAGCTGGTCTGTGTGTTGGCTGCCTGTTTGCTGATGCGTTCGCCCAAGTGGTTGTAGCAGTAGGATGCTAACGTGCGATTTTCTTGCCGCACCTCTAGCAGTTTGCCCATGGCATCCCAGACATACTCGCGTTGGCCAATATGTTCGAGTTGGCCGCTGGCGTCGTAGCGTGCTTGTTTAACATTGCTGTTCGTGCTGGCCTCATCAGTATGGTTATCGCTCTGCCAGCGATTGGTATTGGGTATGTAGGCGGTTTTTACGGTATGGCTTGTGGTGTCCGCTGGATCGGTAATTCCTTCTTGGGCCAGCAAGCGGTTGCCTGATCCGTCGTAGAAATAACGCTCGTAGCTAGCCGATACCGCTTGCTTACTTAGTTCGCTTGCCTTGCTTGGTTTGGTTTGACTGATGCTTGAGGTGCTGCTGACGATTAAGCGATCTTGCCCATCATAGGCATAGCTCCGTAGGGCGTTTTTGCTTTGGCTTAGTAGCATATTGCCTTGCACATCCCATAGATAGCGGTGATCGATCAGCGCTTTCGGATCTGCTGCCAAGCCTAATGCGCCGGGTAGTGCGGGTGTCGTGGATGTTGTGGGTGTTGCCGTCGTTTGTTTTTCTGCTGCGTAGGCGGGCGTGATGCCTAGTAAGGCATGCATAGTGGTGCTGGTCGTCGTGTTCTCTGGTTTGGCGTTGGGATGACGATAGACAATCCTGGCCAGCACGCCTTCTCTGCTGCGCTGGTAGCTGGCCTCTATACCATTACCGTAGGTGAAATACTTCAGACCAGCAAGGTCACGCTCAATATTGTTGACAATTGGGGTGGCGGGTAATAGCCAGCGCAGCCATGCAGTCTTAATCAAGCTGCGCTGGATACCGGTGACTTGACGCTGACCATTACGTTGGTAAATGAGCGTGCTTCCATCAGGCAGGCTGATAGATTCAAGCAGACCTTGGGCGTCGTAACTATAACGGGTGATGCTGGTGGCCAGGGTGCCATTGGCGAGTTTGAGGATGACCGTCTTGCTTGCTAGCCGCCCTTGGTCATCATGGCTGTAACGTTCGGTCTGATTGGGGTGTGTGACGCCGACCAGACGCGTTCCGGCGTATTGCCAGGCGGTGATCGTTTGTTTTTTCGCCGGATCAGTCGCGTTTGCATCTACGACGGTTTGCCGTATGAGTTGGCCTGCTACGTCGTAGGCGTATGTGGCGCGGTTGCCGCTGGCGTCCGTGCTGGCGATGATCTTGCCTGCGCCATCGTAGGTTCGGGTGACGGTGCCGCTATCAGGACTGATGATCGCGGTGATGCGGCCAAAGTCATCTCGTACCGTATTGGTGGTAGCGCCATTGGGGGCGATCACCGTGTTGATCTGCCCTAATGCATCGTGCTCAAAACGGATCGTGGTATTTTGCATATGTGCTTGGGCAGTGTTGGTTGCATCTATCACTTGTGTCAGATTGCCCATTGTGTCGTAGCGATAATGCTTCTCTCGACCTAGTGCATCGGTCATCATGTCGGGCAAATCTTGGTCATTCCAGCTAATGTTGCGCTGGGCGCCGCTGGTGTCAGTGATCGCAATTAATCTACCAACAGCGTCATAGGCGTAGCCTTGGGTTTGTTTGATATTGCCTGATTGCGTGCTTGTTTCAAGCAAGTTACCTTCTGTGTCGTAACGATTTTGCTCAAGAATCCCTAAGTGCGAAGCGCTCCAGCTATTAAGCCCGGACTTGTCGAAACCCCTATGCATCAACGCTTGATAGGATTTTCCTTCGCCGATACCAATCTCTATCGGTCTATCAAGCGCATCGTATTGCGTGCTTTGGGCAATACCATCACTGGCAGAGGCAACTAATTGATTGCGGGCGTTATAAGTGAAGCTCGTTTGGTGGCCTTCTGCATTGACAACCTTAGCAATCCGGCCGACTGGATCATATTGAATGAGGCTCTTGAAATTACCTGGCGCAGTCAAGGATGTCACTGCATTACCTTGGTTGTCCCATTCGACGCGAGTTATGTCAGAGTCAATCGGAGTTCCCGTTTTGCCATTGGGTAGTGGCCCATCGATTTCCGTCAGCAGGCTACGGCCATTGATCGTGGTGTAGCGATAGTTTGTCGTGCGTGCCAGCGCTGTTGCAGATGTTTGTTTGCTTAGTGCTGGTGACCAGCCACTCTCCGTGACGCTGATCACTTGGCCTTTGTCGTTGTAGATATTTCTTGTTTGTATTTCTTGCCCGGGCACGACACTAGGGCGAATAATGACGCTTGGTTGCGGGTTGTTGCCGCCGTATTCGTAGCGCACTTGCCATTTGGCCGGATCAGCCTTGCCATTGGTTGGGTTGTAGCTGATCTGGCTGATTTTGGTGATACGACCCTGGTCGTCAAAGTCGGTTTTGTTACCGAGTAAAGCTTGGCCTTGTGCGTTAAGCTGGATGGTTTCGATCAGACGCCCTTGTTGGTCGTAGCGGTAGCGCTGGTTACTGGCGCCGCAGGTGGCACAGCCAGCACCACGTATTTCCAGTAGGCGAAACTCACCGGCGATAATATCGTGTTTATAGACCGTCTTTTGTCCGAGGCTATTGGTAAGAGTAGTTTGTCCGGCAACACTGGTATCCAGGCTGACTTGGTTGACCTTGTCTGCGCCGCTGGTGTAGTTAGCCTTGCCATTGATGTCGTAGCCGTAAGTGGCGATGCGTATTGCCATCGTCTTGCCGTCGCTACCAGTGCCGGCAACGCTGATGCCAGTGAGGTAGGTTGGGCGGCGCGGGTCTTCGTAGTGATAGGTGCGGGTTATGTTGGTCGGTGTGTGGCTGTTACCTGTTTTGTCGTCGTTACCAGGCATGCTGACTTGGGTCAGGTTAGCGAGTAATTGTTGCGCTTCTGTGATGCTGCCTTTAGGGAGCGCGCTGCCGTAACGATAGTTAAAACGGCCTACCGGGCTATCGATGCTTTGTACGCCACGGAAACGGTCGCCAGCCTGGGCTGCTTGGGGGTCTAGGTAGTTGAGCTTTAGTTGCCGTCCTTGGGGATCGGTGACTTGAGTGAGTACGCCTTTAGGGTTGTAGTCGAGATGTACCACTTCGCCTGTCGGGGCGGCAATTTGGACGAGCTTACCCAGACGATTGAAATACAGCTGGCGACCGTTGTTCCAGGTCCAGATATATTCTTCGCCGCGCTGAGTTTTAGTGATGCGCATGCTGCCATCAGCGGGGTTATTGTTGGCACACTGGCAGGGCTCTTTGACATCACGGTCGAAGATCAGGCGGCTACCGTCCGCCTGAATGATTTGGATGGTCCGGTTCATCGCGTAGAGTTCGGTTTCGTAGCTGAGTTTCCAGCCTCGTCCTACAATCCCTATGCTGTGATGAGGACTGCTAAAGACGCTATTGTAGTGACGGACAATTTCTAGTCCAAGTACGCCTGGGAGGGCGGCCATGTCGGTTTCGCGCTGATATTTGTTGCCGGTGATGACGTTGATCGGATTGCCGGCACCCACACTGATCCCTGCACCGATGCCCGTGCTGGCAGGGCCGGAACTATCACACGTGGCACCGCCTGGATTGGCGGGACAGGCTTGCGCCAAGTTGCTGGCGATACTGAGCGCTACGCTGATCGTCAAAGCGCATAGCGCTGCAACACGTTTGAATTTTTGTGTCATTGCTTCATTCCTTACTATTTCTTGGTATTGATTGCCTGCCTCAACATCTTGTTGGCGGTCTGACGTTATGCCGCTCACGAGATTGATTAACCAGTGCATATAGGGCAATCCGGACCGGTACGTTTCAGATAAACCCTTGCAGAGAAGTGAGACAAGGTTCACCTTCGATCCGCCATGTTTTTTTATTGGGATGTTGAATGACTACAATGAGAAAGACATTTTTCGCTGTACTTCATTTCTCTAAAAGTAACGCGATAAACCCTATACTCCCCATTATTT
>NZ_JBEONP010000032.1:0-59021 GCF_040544435.1 Undibacterium sp. GrIS 1.2 | reverse complement strand
GCTCATTCAACACTTGTTAGAAGCGGAATCGACGGATCGAGCGATGCGTTCGATCCGTTATCAGTTGCACGTTGCCAAATTTCCGATTCATCGCCACCTAGCTGATTTCGATTTTAGCCAATCCAAAGTAGACCAAAAGCTGATCGAACAGTTGGCCACGTTAGCCTTCACAGAGGCTGCGCACAACGTGGTGCTGATTGGTGGCACTGGCACAGGTAAAAGCCATCTGGCAACAGCACTGGCGGTCTCCGGTATTACGCAACATGGAAAGCGAGTGCGCTTCTTCTCAACGATTGAACTGGTGAATGCCTTGGAATTAGAAAAGGCAGCAGGCAAACAAGGACGCATGGCCCTAAGCCTTATGCAGATGGATTTGGTGATCTTAGATGAGTTAGGTTACCTGCCATTCTCACAGGTGGGTGGTGCGTTACTGTTCCATTTACTGTCTAAACTCTACGAACGAACCAGCGTCGTCATCACGACCAACCTGACATTCTCTGAGTGGAGCAACGTCTTTGGCGATGCAAAACTGACGACTGCGTTACTGGACCGACTGACACACCATTGCCATATTATTGAAACAGGTAATGATTCCTATCGTTTCAAACATAGCAGTGCCACAGCAAAAATGCGGATTAAATCAAGAGAAAGAAGCCGGGAATTAAACAAGCCTGAGACTGAGATATCAGCAGAACCTGGTGAAGTCTCTGGGCAGGAGTTTTAGTGCTTAAGTGGCTAAATTGAGTTCAACAAATGGAGAAAACAATGCACACATAATTGATCGACAAACCTGAAACAAACTTGTATGCTCAGCAACTAAGCGCCTGGTCAATATTCAATGCATCCCCAGCTGGTCAATATTGAGTGCGCGCCAACAGACTGGTTGGAGTAACGTAGTAACTTGATGAAGCTGCGCTAAAATTGCTAAATATTTAATTTAATTCAATTATTTTTCTCCATTGATGCGTAAGCAGACGCAGTAGCTACAAATTATCCTATCAATATACTGATCACTACTTATCTTTTAAGCCAAGTAATTTGGATAATACACAAAAGAAATAATTGTTCGATTTTCAATATGTTTTAATCTATTTTTCTTTAAGTTTTAATTACGAAACATGACAAAAATTATCTCCGCTAACCTCAACGGCATACGCTCTGCTTCAAAAAAAGGCTTTTTTGAATGGATGCAGCAACAGCAAGCGGATTTTGTTTGTGTGCAAGAGCTGAAGGCGCAAGCTGACGATATGACGGTAGATTTTTTGATGCCGCGGGGCTATCACGGTAATTTCCATTACGCGGAAAAAAAGGGATATTCAGGGACCGGGGTGTATAGCAAAGCTACGCCAGATAAAGTGGAGATTGGTTTTGGTAGTCCTGAATTTGATGCTGAGGGGCGCTATGTGCGCTGCGACTTTGGTAACTTGTCGATAATCTCAGTATATTGCCCTTCAGGATCATCCTCGCCTGAGCGGCAAGAAGCTAAATTCCGGTTTATGGCTTTGTTTTACCCGCACTTACTGGAGCTGATTGCCCAAGGACGTGAATTAGTCATTTGTGGTGACTGGAATATCGCCCATAAAGAAATCGATTTGAAAAACTGGAAAAGCAATCAAAAGAATTCCGGCTTTTTGCCGGAGGAACGTGCATGGATGACGCGCTTGTTTGATGAGCAAGGTTGGGTTGACGTGTATCGCCGCTTGCATCCGGATACGACTGGGGAGGCTTATACCTGGTGGAGCAATCGTGGCCAGGCATGGGCAAATAACGTCGGTTGGCGAATTGACTACCATGTAGCAACGGCGGGTATTGCGGCTAAAGCGAAAACAGCCGCTATCTATAAAGACCAGCGCTTTTCAGATCACGCGCCACTGATTATCGAATACGCATAAAGCTGTCTTTAAGAAAAATACTCCCTGTATGTATATGATATCAAGCTTAGATTGTCCATATAATCATTGGACAATCTAAGCTTAACTATTAATACTCCCTCTATTCTCTAAAATAAATCAAAAATCGTTTGCCAATCTATTCACTTCGTTTGACACGGTCTGTCGCCACCGCAGCCAGTTTGCCGCCCTCGGCACGCACATAAGTTTCTAGTGCATCTAAATCACGTCCGGCCAGTTGACGATCTTGTCCTTGCTTAAACATAGTGAAGGCGTCGCCACCATCGGCCAGAAAACTATTTACAACGACCTTGTAGATTTTTGCCAATTCCAAAGGTTTGCCATTAATCAGAACATTTTGCACCCGCTGGGGTAGTGGCAGAGCGGCGCTCCAACGGTAGCTAAAGCTACTCGAAACGAATAACTTTTTAGGATTATCCGCCTCGCGTCCTTGCCATTGCTGCTGCAAAACGGCCATGATCTGCTCTCCAGATAAGCTCATACGAACCAGATTGTTACCAAATGGCTGTGATGCGTAGATATCGCCAAAAGTCACGGCTACCGATTTGGTCTCCGCACCCGACGGCAAGTCACTGCGAATACCACCCGAATTCATGAAGGCAATATCTGCTGGTCCACTATTTTGCGCGTACTTCAATTGCGCATCGGCGATAACATTACCCAAACTACTGTCAAAAATACCCTTAGCACTTTCACGCTTTAAAGGTGCGGCTAGCGTTGTAACCGGGCGCAGGCGGATTTCTGTGGTCAATGCTGCGACTTTATCCACTAACTGCTGCGCTTGCGGATCAGGTTTTAGCTTCTGCTGATCCACAAGATAATTGATGGCGCTACTAGCAATCACTTGCTTACTGCTACGGTCAATGATGAGTTTGGTTTCTGTGAGATAAGCGCCGTAACTGCGTGCCTGCACAACTAAGCGACCATCAATCTTGCAGGTGTATCCTTGGTGGGTATGCCCGGAGACCACTAGGCTGATTGCTTTGTCGAGTTTTTTGCTGATATCAATAATCGGCCCTTCTAAACCATTGCATGCATAACTTGGATCATTGGCGTCACCTTTATAATTACCGCCCTCATGGATAAGGACCACTATAGCGGAGACGCCTTGCTGTTTAATCTCTGGCACATAACGATTGATCGCAGTTGCCTCGTCCTCAAACTGCAAACCCCTTACACCATCACCTGCGACTAAATTGGGAGTGTCGGAAGTAACCGCGCCGATAAAAGCGATTTTGACATCACCGACCTGGCGAATCACATAGGGTTTAAGCCAGGATTTGGCTGTCTGCGTATCGATCACATTGGCAGCAATATATTCATATTTGGCACCAGAAAAACCTGGGAAGGGGCAGCCGCTCAGCGGACACTCGCCTTTTATCTTGCTCAATAAATCAGCCCGGCCAGCGTCGAATTCATGATTGCCAACAGAAGTAACTGATAAGCCCATTTGATTAAAAGCCTCAATCACTGGCTGATCCTTTAACAAAGCAGAACCGATAGGCGATGCACCCATCAGATCGCCAGCCCCGACAAAA
Source organism: Undibacterium sp. GrIS 1.2 (assembly GCF_040544435.1). NCBI lineage: Bacteria > Pseudomonadati > Pseudomonadota > Betaproteobacteria > Burkholderiales > Oxalobacteraceae > Undibacterium > Undibacterium sp. GrIS 1.2. Next base: position 55,573 of record NZ_JBEONP010000032.1, on the reverse strand, counting down.
ATGCTGGCAGGTGCTACCAGACGGCGCTGTTTTAAAAGTGCGGCCAGATAAGCGTAACCGCCGGCGAGCGTGGTCATGGCCTCACCGTGATCGTGCCCATGTTCTACCGGTGCCACTGGTGCCAAATAAGGTACAGGTTTATCAGACTGCAAATTGCCATGAAAATCGTTGATACTAAAGATCGTAATTTCACTTGTGCCAGCAGCGATTGACTGTTGTGCCGACTCCAGCCCTGATTGTTGTGTTTTTTGTGACACCGCACAGGCAACTAGCAGTAATGAGACCATCAATGCTGGTACCGACTTCATCGTTAACATATCCATCCTTACAAAAAATGAAAAAAGCCTGCAATCGCGCTAAGCATGATTGCAGGCTCAAATACTGAAGAAGTTGCGACTAAGCCTAAGCGCATCGCAACCTCCGGTCTTGCATTGACTGGTTAGAAATCAGCAGACAAAGTGACAGACATGAAACGTGGTGCGCCTAAGTAATAGAAAACACCTTTTGCCGCAGCAGTGCCATAGGGCAGCGCATTGGTTACGTTAAAGCTAGATGGATTACGATATTTCTCGTTAGTCAAGTTACTAACATTGAGGCGCAACGTTGGCTTTTTCAAATAAGTTGTGTTTGGGAATTGGTAACCAGCGTCAAATCCAAGCAAAGTATAAGAAGGCACCAGTTCGTCGTTAGTCATTGTTGCTTGTTGACTGCTTGTGTACTTAGCCGTCATTCGCGTATACCAAACACCTGTTTCATACTGTGCGCTTAGACCAGCTTTCCAATTAGGCGTCAAAGTCATTTCTTTACCTGCAGTCGGTAAAGTTGCCGTTGAACTGACGACTAAATTATCTTGAATCTCGCTCTTCGCATAACCCAATGAGCTGTAAAACGACCAGCCATTGATTGGAGTATTACCTAATTCAACTTCAAAACCATGGGTCTTAACTTTTCCGACATTAGCCAAACTAACGGTATTTGTTGAAGGATCGTAAGCTGTTGCTTGGCGATTCTGGAAATTCACTGCATACACTGTGGCTTGAGCAGTTAATTTATCGCTTTGCAAACGGTATCCAACGTCAAGATTATATGAAGTTTCAGCTTTGACATCGATAGGCAACGTGGCGACGCCATTAGTTACAGGCAAACTTGCATAAACAAAATTTGGTGGAGCCTTCATATTACGAGCGAGACTAGCAAAAATCGAATTATTGTAGTCAATCTGGTAACGGGCACCCAATTGCGGCAATAATTCAGAATAAGTTCTCTTAATATTATAAGTAACAGGCGCACTTTCATTCGCGTAATTAGTGAAATCACGTTTCATCGTAGGAGCACGCAAACCAAGGTTAACCGATAACTTGTCCTCCATCATGCTGATTGTATCTTGTGCAAAGAACTGATAAGCAGTACTAATTGTTTTCCAGTCACGGTTTTCAAATGGTGTGCCATCTGGGCGAAGAATACGGCCTTCACGCATCCAGATGTCGTTAGAATTGCCATTAGCATCGACTGCGACCATAGGACCAAATTGTTCATGTACTGCGCGCTCAACCCAGAAACCCGCCAAAATTTGATGATTACCAACGTTGTGGGACAAAGAGGCAGTAATACCTGGACGGTTGGTACGAGTTACGTTACTGCTGGCAACAATCACTTTGTCTAAAGTGTCGCCGTCACCATTTAAATCCACTCCAGCAGTATTTTTTCCAGTAGCTTTATTAAGGAATGCGCTTTCTGTTTGCAAACGTTGCTGTGTACCGCCAGTGCCGAAACCGTACCAAAAATAAGGAATGATTTTCAGGTCAGTATTTTCACCGACTCTGAACTTACCTACGGCTGATGCAATTATGTTCTGGAACGGGTTTTGTGTCAGCTTATAGAAAGTATCAGCATTTGCTTGGGTAGGATCATTACCGGCCTTACCTGGACTTGGGGGCACGTGTCCAATGAAGCTAGTAGAATAATCGTAGTAGTAACCGTTCTTCGCCAAATCAGCTAAGTTAAAAGTACTAATATTTTGGTTAATCGCACGGTTATACAAAATCGTACCGTTAATCGAATTAAAACGATCAAAGTCTGTACGGAAGCCGAAATCCACGTGATCACGGTTAGCACTGCCCTCACCTTTCCATTTATCTGCTTGAGCATGCGACACCGAAATGAACATGCGTGAACGCTCGTCTAACATACCAGTATCGTAACGAACATACGTTTTGGAGAGCGATAAACCACCCAAAGTTTGCATTACACGTATATTTCTTTGCTTAGCCGGATCACAAGTTGTAATGCCAATGTTACCGCCGGTAGCACCAATTTGTGGGGAATCTACGTCCGTAGAACCTTGAGTAACAAATTGCGTACAAGTGTTTTCCTGATCAACGAACTCTTGCGGAAACACAGAGAAGCTACCTGAATCATTGACAGGCACACCGTTAATAGTCACACCGATCTGATCGCTGTTAAAACCGCGCAAAGTCAAACCACCACCGAACAAACCCGTAGCGTCATAGTTATAGCTATTAACCGCTGGCATCAATTCAAGCGCTTGGTAAGCATTACCAGTTGGACGCTGTTTTGACAATTCTTCTGCGGTCACTGTACTACGCGCTTTGGGCGCTATTTCTTGCACCATCAGACCCATACCAACTTTTTTGCCAGTGATCGTGACGCGATTTGGATCGACTGGTTCATTTGATTCTGCTGTTGGTGCTGTTTGCGCATAAGCAGACATGCTCAGGCAAACCAACTGGCAAGCGACAGCAACCATCGACAAACGCGATGGGAATGTCGATGAAAGTTTTCTTGATTGCTTCATTTACTACTCCTTGATCAAGGTTTTTTTTGGAATTTACTAATAGATATAAAAAATGCACGAAAAACTATTTAAACAAACATCTGATACCAATTTAAGTTACTAAAAAAACAATCTATTCCGCTTTTATTTACGAGCAATTTCAACACAGCGAAAAGCGGATCAAAAATTTGAAAATATCTTCCAATCGACATAAGGAGCGTTGCATCATCACAACAAACTCTTCGTTTTAGAAGAAAAATTGCACAAAAAACATTCAAATTTCGATCAGCGCAAACGATTGCTTTGTAACTAAAAACTTTTAATTCCAAAACGCGCAAACGATTGCTTTACCAACTAAAAAAAACGATAAGGGCTGCATCCGGATTTTGTTTTTCAATTCTTTGGCTACAAATTCCATACTGCTACAGAGGAGAACATCATCGTGTAATTTTATTAAAAGCAGAGAACGTGCCACGCTTTGGAGTGCCTTTCAGCAAAAACTAAGCTGAGACAAATATCGGGTGATTTTTACACTTTCTTACCAGATATACATTCACTGAAATAAAGTCTAGCACACAAAATTTTGGGTAAGCAAAGTCTGGCATTCAATTATGAACAGTTGATGACAGGTACTAAATTCGCATTAAAACGTGTCATAAATGCGACTTTTTGGACTTTTGAGTCAAATTAGCACCACAGATGTGCGAAGCACATGAGCAGCTAGACAAGCCGCTTAGGCAAGCAGTTGTCTCAATTAATAGCGGGGATAGTTTTGATATTCGTTCGGTAAGGCGGCAAATTAGCGAGGAGAATGCCTTGTTTCTTGGCAAACAAAGGTAACACTTCTGGCAAATGACGTTGAATTTCAGCAATTCTATTTTGACCAGCAGGATGGGTGGATAGCCATTGTGGTGGCGCACCTTTATTGACCATTGCCATTTTTTTCCAAAGCGCAATACCTGCGCGCGGGTCGTAACCAGCACGGGCAGCGATGTCTAATCCGACCACATCGGCCTCGGTCTCGTCGTCACGGGAAAATTTCAGCATGCCAACATTGGCGAGACCGCCTGCCACAGAACCTGCCACGTTAGGATCGTAGCCTTTTGCACCCGCTACGATTTCTGCCAGCTTGATACCAAAATTGGCGGCAGCCGCCTTGCCCGCCCGCTCTGCGCCATGTTCACGCAAGGCATGCGCAATCTCGTGTCCCATGACAATAGCGACTTCATCGTCCGTCAATTTGAGTGTATCGAGAATGCCGGTATAAAACGCGATTTTGCCGCCAGGCATGCAATAGGCGTTGATTTGCTTGGAACCGATTAAGTTGACTTCCCACTTCCATTGCGGCGCACGCTCGTTCCAGCGCAATGCCAATGGGATTAAGGCTTTGGCGATTGCGCGTAAACGTATCAGTTGTGGGTTGCTGTCTGGCGCTAGGGCATTTTGCTGTTGAGCTTGCTGCATCGTCTGGCTATATTGCATAGCCGCTTTGGATTCTAAACCTCCACCCAATTTGCGAAAGATCGACATTTCACCAACCTTGACGCCATCCTGGCCGCTATTTTGTGCACAGGTAGGGGTAGCAAAGGTGAGGCAAACAGCGGACACAAGAATGGCAATGCGAGCTGGCGTCATAGTCTGGCGTTAGAAAATGGAATAAGCATGAAATGGTGGCGCTACATCCAATTTAAAGTCACCGGTAAAACGAATCACTTTACTCACTTTGCATTCCATGGCGCGATTTTCGGGAGTAACAACATACCGGGAATCGCAATAACGAAACAGAAAATGAAAAAGTAAAACCAGCCTGTCTCCGCCACAATAAAGCCGACAGAGGATGTGACAAAGGTGCGCGGCACAGCCGCCAGACTAGAAAACAAAGCAAATTGCGTTGCGGTGTAGCGCGGATCGGTGGTTCTGGCGATATACGCCACAAACGCTGCGGTTCCCAGTCCGACCCCAAATCCCTCAAAACCAATCGCAGCAGCCAGCAGATACAGGTTGGGGCCTACATAAGCTAACAAGGCAAACCCCAAACTGGTCAATGCCTGCAAGACACCAAAAATCCATAAAGCGCGGTTAATCCCTAACTTCACCATCCAGATACCGCCCACGACACCACCCGCGATACTGGCCCAAAACACGGTGAGTTTAGCGACAACGCCAATCTCAGTTAACTGAAATCCCAGATCAATAAAAAACTTGGTCAGTAAAGCACCGGCAACGCTGTCGCCAATCCGGTATAAAAAAATAAAACTCAATATCCACAAGGCAGTCACCCAACCATCGCGTGCGATAAATTCTTTAAAGGGTAATACCACCGCTTCTCTGATATTTTTTGGCGGCGCTCCGTACATCGTCGGCTCCGGTGCCAGCAGCGTACAAATTAGGCCTGGCAACATAAACGCAGCAGTTACCCAAAATACTAAATTCCACGACACATGATCTGCCAAAATCAAGGACAAAGATCCCGGCACCAAATTGGCAACCTTGTAGGCATTGACGTAAATCGCTGCGCCTAAACCTTGCTCGTTATCTAGCAAAGTCTCACGCCGATACGCGTCAATCACTACGTCCTGGCTTGCGGATAAAAAGGCAACACCGACCGCTAATGCAACGATGATCGGTAACTGAGTTTGGGGATCAAACATGCCCAAACTACCGATGGAGAATACCAATAAGACTTGTGTCAGCGCCATCCAGCCACGTCTGCGTCCTAGCACGTTAAAGCTAAACCGGTCCATCAACGGTGACCACAAAAACTTCCAGGTGTAGGGAATCATCACCAGGGCGAACAAGCCTATCGCTTTTACATTAAGCCCAGATTTTGCCAGCCATGCCTGCAGCAAATTGACTAGCAAATATAAAGGCAGCCCTGAGCTGAATCCTAGAAAGACGAGTACTAACATTCGCCTGTTCAGATATTCCGTCCAGTGAATAACGCTTTCTGATTTGGTCTCGACTTCTAATGGTAATTCCGCCGATGTTGCAGGTGATTTGATATCGGTCATCCTTATTTCTTCCGCAGTCTAAAGACCGCCAAACTACCGCGCAAATTAGGTAAGAATTGTATCGGCTTGCCTTCATGCAAAGCGACGCACTCTAAAACTTCCAGACCGACTTCGGTCGCCAGATCAGAAAAATCATAAATCGTCGCGCAGCGTAAATTGGGTGTGTCGTACCACTCGTAGGGCAAGGATTTAGACACCGGCATTTTGCCGCGTAGCAGCGCAGTGCGATGCGGCCAATAACCAAAGTTAGGGAAAGACACAATCGCCTCGCGCCCTACTCTGGCAATGTCGCGCAGCAAAGGCTCTACATGCTTCATCATTTGCAATGACGATAAACACAACACGGTATCAAAACCATTATCCTGAAACATACTGAGGCCGTTTTCCATATCTTGCTGAATCACATTGACGCCGCGTTTGGCGCACGCCAATACTTTGTCGTCGGCGATTTCTGTGCCGTAGGCGCTGCATTGCTTATCGCTTTTTAAATAATCGATCATGACACCATCGCCACAACCGACGTCTAGCACCCGCGATTGCGGCTTGATCCAATGTGCAATAAATGCCAGATCAGGGCGGAGCTGACTGAGTTCAGAAAAATTCATGCAAGCTCCTGGTCGATATTCGCAAAATAAGCAGCGATTAAATTCAAATAACGAGCGTCGTCGAGCAAGAAGGCATCATGCCCATGCGGTGCATCGATTTCTGCGTAGCTGACGATGCGCTGATTACTGACCAGAGCCTGCACAATATCCCGGCTGCATTGCGGTGAAAATCGCCAGTCCGTCGTGAATGAGGCAAGCAGAAATTTTGCCTTGGTCTTTGCCAGCGCCTTACTCAGATCGCCATCAAACGCGCGGGCGGGATCAAAATAATCCAGCGCTTTCGTGATCAACAAATATGTATTGGCGTCAAAATAATCCGCAAATTTATCCGCTTGGTAGCGTAGGTAAGATTCAATCTCAAAATCAATCCCAAAGCCGAATTGATATTCGCCAGTGCGCAGATCACGGCCAAATTTTTCCGCCATATCGTCATTGGATAAGTAAGTGATGTGACCAATCATGCGTGCGACTCGTAAGCCGCGACGCGGAACCACCTTATGCGCATAAAAATCGCCGCCATAAAAATCCGGGTCGGTCAAAATCGCCTGCCGTGCGACATCATTGAAGGCGATATTTTGCGCTGACAATTTAGCGGTCGAAGCGATCACGACACAATGCCGCAAACGATCTGGAAATAACATGCTCCACGCCAGCGCCTGCATGCCGCCAAGCGAGCCGCCCATCACCGCGGCAAACTGCTGAATACCGAGATGATCCGCTACCCGCGCTTGCGCTTGCACCCAGTCCTCCACCGTCACTACCGGAAAATCCGCGCCATACGGTTTGTCCGTTTGCGCATTGTTGTGCATCGGTCCGGTGGAACCAAAACAAGAGCCAAGATTGTTGATGCCGATCACAAAAAACCGGTTGGTATCGACCGACTTGCCAGGGCCAATCATGTTGTCCCACCAGCCGATATTTTTTGGGTCGTCGGCATACGCACCAGCGACGTGATGCGAGGCGTTGAGCGCGTGGCAAATCAGTACAGCATTGGATTTGTCGGCATTCAGCGTGCCATAGGTTTCTATCATCAGATGATAGTCGCTGATCGTTGCGCCACTTTGTAAAATCAGCGGCTGATCAAATTGTATCGTCTGCGGCGTGACAAAACCGATTGATGACAATGGCGTTGTTGGCACTGGCGGCGCCGATGCCGGTGTTGAAACTGATGTTGTCGATGACGGTACGGTAGTCATGCGTCTTCCTAGCGAGAATCATCTCGTTTTACATTAATTCAGGAAGGCTAAAAGAAGGGCTGAATGAGGAGGAGAGGCGGCATTCAAGCTCGCTTTAGCCGTATTTATTGTTTCAGAAAATTTTCCAAAACGGCGCCCGCAAGCTGATTTCAAATCGGCGCAATGGGTAAAGGATAACGAAGTATCGCGGTGGCGTCAAACCGGAACAAGTCCAGAGATGTATCACTCGACGCTCTCGATGGTATCCAAGCAAAACTAACGAAGTTTTAAGTACGAGGCGTTAGAATTTCGCGCCGTACTGATTAATGACTTCGACGTTTGTAAGCAATTGATAGTGACAGCAATATTCACATGGGGAACTCAATATGTAAAATGTAGTTTAAACGCAAATTATATACTCCCCATATGTATATATAAAATTCCCCCTATATACGTGGACAAATCCACTTTTTAGATAATTTATTCTGGAGTATATGAATAAAGCATTTTCCCACACTCAAACAGATGTGGCCACTGCATATGTCAGTGTCATTTCGTTTAGCGACTTCGGAAGGTCTCTGCGAAAACTATCTAAATAATTTGCAGACCCGAAGTCAAAGCGTTCTCTCTAAGAGCGATAACTCACAAGTAAATACCCAAAAATACAGGCTTTGACCGATACGCAACATGTCTGATGTCGTAACACAGACCTATCTGTTCACAAACATCTCATTAGTGACCAGCTTTTGACATAGATCAAGGAAAGATCATTCGTAGAGCCTATGCTTAAAGGTATGGCATTTTGCTGATTGTAACTTTCAAGACGCTCACGGATCACTCTATCCAATAATTACTCAATAACAAGCACTTTCTTTGCTATTACTTAGGAAATCAAATGTCAAACCGCAGAAAATTTATAGCCCAACTGAGCTGGGGGAGTGCTGCCTTTTTATTAAAAAACGCCAGTGCCCAAGTTGTGATGGTTAATGAAACGGATCCACTGCCCTCGTCTATGGGCTACAAAGAAAATAGTAATAAAGTCGATGGTACAAAATATCCTAAGCACGCTACCAGCCAGCAGTGCAGTAATTGCACTCTATACCAAGGAAAAACGGAGAATATTACCGGAGGTTGCGCACTTTTCTCAGGAAAGCAGGTAACTAGTGTTGGCTGGTGCAACGCCTGGTCAAAAAAACTGTAAACGTTGAACACAACAAACAGAAGGAGCAAGGCAAGCGATGAACTCCCTTGAGAAACCCATTTCTTTAATTAAATACTGGCACTACAAAATACTATTCATTTTTTGTAATTTTTTAATTCTCTCTTCAGTACACGCATTACCTTCTTTCGCCAGACAGACAGGACAAAACTGTGTTGCATGCCATGCCGGGGGACAATTTCCTGAATTAACGCCATACGGGCGGCTATTCAAAATGACTGGCTACACCATAGGTGAAAGAGGAAATCCTTTAGCAGTGATGGCAGTCGCAAGTTATACAAAAAGTGCGACTCCAACCGCTGACGCCGCGTTTGCAAAAGATGCAGTAGCGCTTTTTCAAACAGGTAGCGTTTTTGTGGCAGGCAAAATCACAAATAATGTCGGCATATTTGCTCAATTTACTTACAACAATTACAGCAATCAAAATACAGATACGAATCAATGGGAAGGCAAATGGGGATCAGATAACTTTGACCTGCGCTACGCTGATCGATATATCGATGCAAATCGGGATTTGATTTTTGGGTTTAGTCTCAATAACAATCCGTCTATATCGGATCCTTGGAACACCGCTCCCGCATGGTTGCAATATGTTCCGACTGGCTTTGGCGTGACCGGCGCCGACGCTAGTCCAATAATCACACAACTAGGCTCGCAAGTAGCAGGCACTGGTGCATATATTTTCTTAAATCAAACTATATATGCTGAGATTTCGGGTTATCAAACTGCGAACGGCTCATTCTCTTTTTTGAGTAAAGGTATAGCTAATACTGATCAGACCAAACTAAAGGGAATTAATCCCTACATTCGCTTGGCACTTAGCCACGATTGGGGTCCGCATAGTGCTATGGTAGGCCTGTTAGCGATGAACACTGATGTCTACCCTGATAACCTGACTCTTGCAGGTCCTACTATTAAGTACCGCGACAGAGGAGTGGATGCCCAGTATCAATATTTACTCGATCCCCATTCTGTTACTGCACAAATCAGCTATGTACGCGAAACCATTAACAATGGAGACATCACTGGCGTAAGTGCAAACGCTTCCAACACGCTAAATCAGCTAAAAATGAAAGCCAGCTATATTTATCGAGCCAAATATGGAGGTAGCCTGAGTTATTTCAGTACGACAGGAACATCCGACAATATCTTATATCCTGATCCTGCCAGTAACCCGGATACTCGAGGATTTGTGCCAGAGTTATTTTGGACGCCAGTACAATATCTGAGAATTGGTGCGCAGTATTATCGATTCAATAGATTCCATGGTGCATCTGTTAATTACGACGGATCAGGACGAAATGCGAAAAATAACAATACGTTTTTTCTGTACGCATGGGGAGCCTATTAAATGATCAATCGTGAACAAGCAACATATCTGCGTCACCAATTTCATGGGGAACAGAGGCGCCGTAAGAGCAATACATTTCTCTTACTCCTGTTAGGTACTAGTATTTTCTTAAGTGCTTGTACTTCAGAGGAAAGATCGCGAGCGCTAGACGATCCTACAGTATTACCTAAAACGGTGGCGCTTCAGGTTTGCTCAAATTGTCATGGGGTAAACGGTATTTCGACTTCGCCGATTTTTCCCAACTTAGCGGCGCAATCAAAACTCTACCTGACTGAACAATTGAAATCGTTTAAAACTCATGGCCGTTCAGACCCTGAAGGATATGAATACATGTGGGGTATCAGTGCACGTCTGACAGACAATCAGATTGAGGGGCTAGCGCAGTATTTTTCTGAACAGCGTGCTCCTGCAGGGAAAAAGTCCAGCGAAAATCTGTTAATTGCAGGAAAAGCGATTTATGAAAAAGGCATTACAGCAAGCAATACTCCCGCTTGCGCCAGTTGTCATGGCCCTAAGGCTGAGGGCATGCAACTATTCCCTCGTTTGGCAGGTCAGCATGCGGACTATACTAAGAAACAATTAATGGTCTTTAGAAATACCGATCAGCGGCCTGAGGGTGCACTGATGAAAACAATCGCGCATGGATTGAAAGACCAAGACATCGAAAACATAGCCATTTATTTAGAGGCGATGCCGTCTAGTTGAGTTAAGTTGATCGACGTCAGGTCTGTCTGCAAAAGCAGATCCGGCGTAAATCTACTTTTTTTAAGCCATTCCCAATATCAAATCAGGCGATGGCTAACTGAGCCAAACTTTCCTGAATCACATCAGGATCGTAAGAGCGCAGAATCTTTTTGACCAGAGATTGCAAGGACTCGATATTGGTATTGAGGATTTCTTGTTTAACCTCTGGCAGCAAAGCCGGGGGCATCGATAACTCGCGGAATCCCATCCCGATCAGCAAGCGCGTCAAACGGATATCACCCGCCATACCACCGCAAATCGCGACCGGAATTTCGGCCTTTTGCGCGGCGCTGACGGTCATCGCCAGCAACTGCAAAATGGCAGGATGAATGTCGCTGTATAAATGGGAGACCTCATGATCAGCGCGATCAATTGCCAGCGTGTATTGGATTAAATCGTTGGTGCCGACTGATAAAAAATCCAGCTTTTTGACAAACATCGGCAAGCTGAGTGCCGCAGCAGGAACCTCGATCATGGCGCCAACCGGGACTTTGTCATCAAACTTTTTATCTTCTGCCAGCAAGGATTTTTTGGCCTGTTCTATCATCGCCAGAGATTGATCAATCTCAAATGCGTGCGCCATCATCGGGATCAGAATATGCACCGGTCCAAAAGCGGAGGCGCGCAAAATCGCACGTAATTGCGTCAGGAATAATTGCGGCTCGGCCAGGCAATAGCGGATTGCGCGCAAGCCCAATGCGGGGTTCAGAATATTGTGATCTGTGGTGTCGAGTGGTTTGTCAGCGCCTACATCGAGGGTACGGATGGTGACGGGCTTGCCTTTCATGGCGAGCACGGCATCGCGGTAGGCGACGAACTGTTCTTCCTCGGTAGGTAATTCTTGCTCGTGGCCGGTACGTCCCATGAACAAAAACTCTGAGCGAAATAAACCAACGCCGCTGGCACCAGCTTCCATCGCGGTGATGGCATCTTGCGGCAATTCGATATTCGCCAGCAGGGTGATCTCGATACCATCTTGGGTAATGGCTGGGGTCTTTTTGAGCCGGGTTAATTTTTTACGGGTTTTGAGTAAAACCGCTAGCAGGTTGCGATATTCCTCAATCACCTGAGCCGAGGGCGCGACGATGACAACACCTGCGTCACTATCAATAATCAGCCAGTCGTCTTGCTGAATCAGATGAGAAGCGTTGCCCAAACCAACCACGGCAGGAATACCCAAACTGCGCGATACGATTGCCGTGTGGGAGTTTTGGCCACCTTCATCCGTCACAAAACCGCTGAAAGCCGCATCGCGGAATTGCATCATATCGGCGGGTGAAATATCCCGCGCAACGACAATCATATTCCCGCGGCGTTCATCCACATTGGCGTCACGTGGTAAGTCATTAGCGCTACCGGTTAAGACTTTGAGCACGCGCTCGGCAACTTGCTGGATGTCAGCTTTGCGTTCACGCAGATAGTCGTCTTCTATCTCATCAAACTGCGCAGACAAGGCATCGATCTGAGTCACCAGCGCCCACTCTGCGTTGTAATTGCGGGTGCGGATGATTTCTAGCGGCGCTTCAGAGATCATCGGGTCGGACAAGATCAGCGCATGTACATCCAGAAAAGCGCCAAGCTCGGTCGGCGCATCCAATGGCAGATCGGCCCAGATGGTTTGTAGTTCTTTGTGGACCTGAACGATGGCATCTTGCAGACGCAGCACTTCTGATTCGATCTGCTCCTGGGCAACAAGGTAATGCTCGACATCCAGCGCGGCGGGACGCATTAAGTGAGCGCGTCCTATGGCGATACCGCGTGAAACGGGGATGCCCTGCAATGTAAATGATGCCATGCTGTTGTGTCCCCTTTACTCTTTTTATTTTTGCTACGAGCTGATGGCGTTGGCTTTAGCAGCCAGAATTTTGGCGCTAGCGATGTTCACTACTCGCCCTCACCAAACTTGTCATTCACCAACGCAAGCATGGCGTCAAAACAGGCTTGTTCGTCCTCACCTTCGGTCTCCAGCAAGACTTTGCTGCCTTTGCCTGCGGCTAGCATCATCACGCCCATGATCGATTTACCGTTGACCCGGCGGTTATTGCGGGTGAGCCAGACCTCACACTTAAATTTGCCCGCCAGTTGAGTGAATTTTGCTGATGCTCGTGCATGCAGGCCCAGCTTATTTACGATTTCAATTTCTTGTTGGATCATTGCATTTTCACTTTACTCGACATAATGAACGACCTTATTGGTTTATTAGCTTGAATCTGAACCTACCTATAACCGTACATATAACCGTATTTATCCACTTACTGACAACCTCAATTACCTACTCAGTTAGGAGAAAGCCTTACCCGGTTATCCACTCGCAAAGCGCCATTTTGCCCGCCCGCCAAAGCCATCTCCACCACTACATCCAGAGTATCGTGACGATAGGTAATAGCGCGCAGCAACATCGGCAAGCTGACGCCGGCAATGGTTGCCACCTGATCAGGCTCACCTAACTGACGACAACAGTTCGACGGTGTACCGCCCAACACATCTGTCATGACCAGCACACCGGTACCAGCGTCGAGACGTTTAATCGCTTCTTTTGCAAGGCGATTAACGTCATCAATATTCTGGTCAGCGATCACATCAATCGCTTCAAAATGTTCTGGCATGCCGCGAAACACATGCGCCGCGGCCTGCATAAAGGCCGACCCCAGCGGGGCATGGGTTAATAAAAGTATTCCAACCATATTCACATTTCTTGGGAGTATGCACAAAAACCATGCTTACATCCCATTATTTATCTGGACACCAGAATATACTCTATAGCAGTATATTCTTCCATCAAATAGCGGACTCCAGCGCATCGATGAACATGCCAGCCACATTAAAGCCTTTTTGCTGCGTAATTTCTTGAAAACAAGTCGGGCTGGTGACGTTGACTTCCGTTAGATAATGCCCGATGACATCTAATCCTACCAGCAACAGACCACGCTGGTACAGTATTGGCGCCAAAGTCTCTGCAATCTCCAGATCGCGCGCAGTGAGTTCTTGCGCCACTCCGATGCCGCCAGCGGCAAGATTGCCGCGTACTTCGCCGTTTTGCGGGATACGTGCTAGCGCAAACGGCACCACTTTGCCGCCAATCAGCAAAATCCGTTTATCGCCATACACGATCTCAGGAATATAGCGCTGCACCATGATGGTTCTGGCACCATTCAAGGTCAAGGTTTCAATGACAGAACCCAGATTCATGCCATCGTCACGGATGCGGAAAATGCCAGCGCCGCCCATACCATCTAGCGGCTTTAAAATAATATCCTGATGGGTCTGATGGAAAGCACGAATCCTTTGTTCATCCCGCGTCACTAGCGTCGGCGTAGTGAACTGGCTGAATTGCGCAATACTCAGCTTTTCATTGTGATTACGGACCGCTGCAGGCTTATTAAATACCCGTGCCCCCTGCTGCTCCGCCAGCTCGAGCAAATACGTCGCGTAGATGTATTCCATATCAAATGGCGGATCTTTGCGCTGTATAACCGCATCAAACGCACTTAGTGCTGACGCTTGCGGGGCTTCGGCACGATACCAGTCATGCGCGTCACCCGTCAGATTGATCCGACGGACATTTGCCACCACCACGCCGCCTTCTAAGGCCATGTCGTCTGGTCCGAAAGCAAACAACTGGTGCCCGCGAGAATCCGCCTCGCGCATCATGGCGAAGGTGGAGTCTTTATAGGTTTTAAATTGATCGAGCGGATCGGTGAGGAAGACGATTTTCATGGTGGATCTTTAAATTACTTCTCAAATTAGAATTGCTCGGCATGTCAATCTCCCTCACCCCCAACCCCTCTCCCGCAAGCGGGCGAGGAGAGCGGACGAGACTAATCCGATATCGGCTTAATACACCTCAGGATTTGGATCTGTTTTTTCCAACTCCAGCGACGCTGCCAATAAGGCCAGACGTGCTACCACGCCATACATATAAAAACGATTCGGTGCGGCGGTGCCTGGTTTGGCGGTGATATCCGGTACGGCATGTTGCTGAGCAAATGCCAGCGGCACAAAATGCATGCCCGGTGCGTTTAAGTTTTCATCGACACCGCGATCTTCATGCACGCGATAGAAGCCGCCAACGACGTAGCGATCCATCATGTAGACGACAGGCTCGGCGACGGATTCGTTGATCTGCTCGAAGGTGTGTACGCCCTCTTGTACGATCACATCGTTGACTTCCAGACCTTCTTTAACGACCGACATTTTGTTGCGCTGTTTGCGGTTTAAATCACGTACTTCGCTACCATCACGCACCGTCATGATGCCCATGCCATAGGTACCGGCATCGGCTTTGACGATGACAAACGGTTTTTCTTTGATGCCGTATTCTTTATATTTTTTGCGGATCTTTGCCAGAATCGTATCGACGGTATTGGCTAGTTCATCCTCACCAATCCGTTCGTGGAAATTAATGCCGGTACATTTGGCAAAATAAGGATTCAGCATCCACGGATCAATATCAATCAGCTTGGCAAATTTCTTGACGACTTCATCATAAGCGGCAAAGTGATTGGTCTTACGACGTACTGCCCAACCTGCATGCAATGGCGGCAACAAGGTTTGCTCATTCAGATTTTCTAAAATCGGCGGGATACCTGCCGACAAATCATTGTTGAGCAAAATCGTACAAGGATCGAAATTCTTCAAACCAAGGCGACGGCCATTGGCGGAGCGTTCCAGCGGTTCTAAAATCAATTGCGTACCGTCTGGCAGATCAATCGCCGTTGGCTCTTTGATGTCGTCAGATAAAGTGCCGAGACGGACATTTAAACCTGTCTGACGGAAAATTTGCATCTGGCGTGCGACGTTTTGCAAATAGAACGCATTGCGCGTGTGGCGCTCCGGGATCAGCAACAAGTTTTTAGCGTCTGGACAGTATTTCTCAATCGCGGCCATTGCCGCTTGTACTGCCAGCGGTAACATTTCTGGAGAAAGATTATTGAAGCCGCCAGGGAACAGATTGGTGTCCACCGGTGCCAGTTTAAAGCCAGAATTGCGCAAATCAACTGAGCAGTAAAACGGCGGCGTATGCTCTTGCCATTCCAGACGGAACCAGCGCTCGATCGCAGGCGTGGCTTCGAGTATCTTTTTTTCTAAATCGAGTAAGGGGCCGTTGAGGGCGGTAACGAGGTGCGGAACCATGATGTCCTTTGTAGTATAGCTGGGCAGGGTACTGCTGATATGCGTAGTGCGCTAAATTGCTGAATAGCATAGGACGGATTCTAACGGGAATCAGCAATTGACGTGCTTGGCTTGTCTAACTTGGGATGAAATAACAATTATCAAGACATGACAGTTTTGCCACGCGATTCTCGGACTGCTTTTGCGTAGTCCTATGATTTGAAAGTGATTATTATTTCACAATGATTATTAAACTATCTTGTGTATCACTAGCTCAAATACCAATAAATACTCCCTACATGTATTTATTAGTTGTCCAGAGATTCATTGGACAATACGGCGTTATTGATCAAAAAATAGGGGAGTATATTGAATTCCCCTTGATAACTTTATGATCTAGCAAGCAGATTGAAATGTTCTACCGTTGGCGGCACGGCGAAGAAACCGCCGACAATCGCCCGCCATTCCTGGAACGCCGGTGACTCGCGGAAATCGACGGTGTGGTTTTCCAAAGTCTCCCAAAAAATCATCAGGACGTAACGTTCCGGCGACTCTATTCCTTTGTTGATTTTGTAACCACTAAACCCTTTGGCATGAGAGATCACTTCGCTCAGGCCACGTTGGATGGCGATATCAAATTCGGCTTGTTTGCCTGGCTGGATACGAATATCGGCGAGTTCTAAAATCATTTTATTTCCTTTAAATTAATAACTACGGAAGCGTATTGAGGTAGAGCCCATTGGCAACTACACCAAGCCCTGATCGCTCAATTCCCTTTTAATATACGCATAAAATACTGGGGCTGCTACAACCCCCGGCACGCCAAATATGGTTTCCATGACCAAAATCGCGGTCAACAGCTCCCAGGAACGGGCATTGACTTTGGAACCAATAATTTTCGCGTTTAAAAAATATTCCAGCTTATGTATCACCACCATAAATACCAGCGAGGCAACAGCCGTATGCAGAGAGTGCGACAAACTCACCACCACGATCACCGTATTGGACAGAATGTTGCCTACCACGGGGATCAGTCCGGCCAAAAAGGTAATCAAAATCATACTTTTGGTCAGTGGCAAATGAATACCGGCTAATGGCAAAATCACTAATAAATAGATCGCTGTAAATGCGGTATTAATCAGCGAGATGCGCACTTGGGCAAAGACAATTTTCTGAAACATCAGACCCAAGGTCACCACGCGCTGATGCAAAGCGGCTGCAAATGGACGGTAGTTGGCATGCTGTGTCGTCTCCTGCAAGGCGACCATACTACCAATGATCATTCCCAGCAGCAGATGCACAATCACATGTCCAGCCTCTTGCACCAGCAATTTAGCTTCGGATGCGTGTTCTCTAAAGCCGTTGGTCAGTAGCTCTCGCAAGGCATCTGCGCCTTCTGGCAAGTTATTACTGACCCAATCCGGCATCTGGTCGCTGGAGGCATCAATAATGTCGGCCATTTTTTGCAGCAGCACGTTAAGGTTGCCGCCTTCACTGCGCAAGTAGGCGTAGAGCAGCCAGAGCACCAGAGAAATCGTGGCAATAATCACTACCGACAAGAAAATAACCGCAATCATGCGCGATTGCTGGCTGCTGAATTTTCGCTCTATGGTAGGCGCGAGTAAGTGAATCAGGGAATAGACCAGCAACCCAGAAAACAGCGCCACCAGCAAACCCATCTTCAGCACAACATATAAAGCGATGGCAGCCAGAATATAAGACGCCCAAACGGGACCGGTAGTTTTAGAAGTCAGCATCGATAGATCAGTCAGGGTTAATGAGTTAAAAATAAAGGCTGCACCAAACCAAATATTGCCATTAATAATAATGCCAGCGAAGCCAGTGTAGCGATCATAAAACCGGGTGCCCGTTTTTTAGCATCTTGGTAATATGCTAGCGCATACATCAAACGCCCCACTACCCAGACTGCGCCTGCGATCCCCGCAGCACGGTCACTAAACCACATGGCGGATAGCCACAAAACGGGCAAGAAAAAGATAATTTGCTCAAGCGTATTGGTTTGTACCCGCAAAGCTCGCAGAAATTCAGGCGGACCGTCCATCGAAGGCGCAAGCACTTTGTGCTGCATGCGTGCTTTTCCTGCATTGATAAAAGTCCAGAAATATACGGCAAGCGCCGCGATCGTCGCCCAGCTGGTCCATTGTATTTGCATAGTTGCCTTTTTTAAAAATATTAAGGTCTGTTTAGAATTTGATTAAGGTTTGATCAAGACATTACAACCATTAACATCAGAATAACTTAATTTCAGAAAATTGCTTTATATGTCATGGTTGATACAGAGTTTTACATTTAAATTTCAAATCATGTCTTCTTTTTTTGGAGCCAGACGTTATATGAGGACTGTGATTAATAAAACGAGGTACAAAATGACACTCAATCTGAAGAAAACAGCCCTTATTTCAGCAACGACTGCATTCTTAGGTCTTGGCATGTCCATAGCGCATGCAGCAGATTACGATGATTTCGCTCGCGTCATCAATGTTGCGCCTCAAGTCGAACAGGTCAACGTGCCGCGCCAAGAATGCCGCACCGACTATGAGACCGTACAACGTCAGCAGCCGCAACAACAGCGCAGTGCTGGCGGCTCCATCATCGGCGGTATCGCTGGTGGTTTGCTGGGTAGCCAGGTGGGTGGTGGCAATGGTCGCATTGCAGCCGCAGCCGCAGGTGCGATTGCAGGTGCAGTGGTGGGTGACCGCGTAGACAACAATGGTAACAACGGCGGCAATCAACAGCCCACTTACGACAGTCAGCCAGTGCGCCGCTGTACTAATGTGGATCATTGGGAAACCCGCAATAATGGTTATGCCGTAACCTATGAATACCAAAACCGCACTTACACTAGCATCATGCCGTACGACCCAGGTTCACGCCTGAAATTACATGTATCAATCACACCACGTCCTTAAACAGGGATTTGAAGAACGCTAGCAAACACACTGCCGCACTCTGAGTTGAAAAAATTGCCGCAAATAGCGGCAATTTTTTTCGTCATTTTTCCCCGCAATTCGCACACATCCCCTCGAATTTAAACGAGAATCCGGCGGCCTTTATAGTATGATCTTGCCGCAACACCACAAAAATTGATTTGTGCCACAGGTACATCTGATCTTCATTTTGGCTCAGACGCATCGCCAGACACGCAGTCAAACATTTACCGCGTTTTGATTTTCATCTTATGCGAAAAATATTAAAACAATACGGTTTGCTCATCTGCCTCTCGCTCATCCTGATCGCTGGATTTGGATTTATTACGTTTGCCAGTTATAAAGTATCGCGCGATACGGTGTACCAAAATAGTTCTGAACAAGCTTTACCGGTTACCAGCGACGCTGTGCTTGCAGAACTGCAAAAGGATATTTTGCGGCCCGTTCTGATCGCTTCGCAAATGGCAAATAACACGTTTGTGCGTGATTGGATCATCAAAGCAGAACTTGATAAGACAACTGATCAACAATCGGACCAAAAGTCAGAACAAAAATCAGACCAAGAACAGCCACAAAATACAGAACAAATCACGCATTATTTAAAAGAAATCAAATCAAAAAATAATGCCGCTACCAGCTTTTTAGCATCCGCCATTACCCATCAATCTTATTCGCCCGATGGCACGCAAAAAACGATCACCGCTAGTGAAGCGCGTGACAAATGGTTTTTCCGCGTAGCAAATTTAAAAACCGCTTACGAAATCAATGTCGATACCGATGTGGTCAACCGTGACAGCATGACGATTGCTATCAATCACCGGATACTGGATTACAACGGTAAATTTATTGGCGTAGCAGGTGTCAGCGTTACCTTAGATACGATGAGGCGTCTGATCGATAGCTATCAATCGAGCCTGCATCGCACTATTTATTTTGTAGACCAAAAAGGGACAATAGTTTTAGCTGGCAGCGCGATGAGACGAAGTCTGAGTAATCTGCAAGATACGCCGGGTATGCGCAGTATCGCCGGACAAATTTTAGCTAATAAAAAAATTGACTCGCAATTTCTGGATTATAAAAACGAAACCGAAAATATCGCTGTCAGCGAGCGGTTTATTCCAGAACTAGGCTGGCATTTGCTGGTTGAGCAAGAAGTCGGCAGCAATATCAAACCGCTGCAAGATATCTTCCAGATTAACCTGGCAGTTAGTGCCGCGATTATGTTGATCGTGATCGTATTATTAGTGTTGTCGGTGCGACGCTTTCAGCAACGCTTAGAAAAATCTGCGGCCACCGATCAACTGACATCACTCCCTAATCGCCATGCATTTGATTTTGTTTTTCAGCAAGCCTTACTCGACAGCGGGCGCTCACGCTTACCGTTGTGTGTGGCGTTGATCGACATCGATTTTTTCAAAAAAGTGAATGATAAAAATGGCCACTTAGTCGGTGATCATGTTCTGAAAGAAATCGCTTTGATTGCCAAACGTTCTTTGCGTGAAAGTGATGTCATTTGCCGCTGGGGTGGTGAAGAATTTTTGATCTTATTAAAAAACTGTACCCTGGAAAAGGCTACCTCGATTGCCGAAAATCTGCGCAGTACAATTGCGGCGAATGATTTTTCACGCACCACCGATCTGGCGAAAAAGCGTTTGGCAGTTACCGTCAGCATGGGTGTGGCTCAATGCAAAGATAACGAGACGGAAGACAGCGTATTTGATCGTGCCGAAGTAGCGCTACAACAAGCCAAAGAGAATGGTAGAAACAGCGTTTATTTCTCTGAATAAGGTGTCTGCTTGCGCTGCGCCAAGGCGACCGTTGGTGGGGTAAACGCTTGATATAGTGCACCTGCGCTTGCATCCCAATCGTTGACAACCTGCAGCTGCTTAGCGACTGTGGTCATATCTCCCCGCGCAATGGGGCCGGTCAGTGCGGCAGCACTTCCTAATTGAAAAACGTTATCCAAACTTTGTTGTGCCAGGGGCTGTGCCATCGCCTTTGCCAATTCTGGCGGTATGCCTGCCGCCTCGTAAGCATGCAAAGCAATATCCATCAAGGTCACCAGATAATTACTCGCAAATACCGACCCTGCGTGATATAGCAACTTATTCTCGGCTCTAATCTGAACAGTCTGTGCACCGGTTTTTTGTATGGCTGGAAGAAGGACATCCAGCGCACGGTCATCACCTTCCAAACTACAAATCGTCCCGAGAAAATTGGCGGCAACATAGGCAACATCAGCAAAGCTGCGCACAGGATGAACGCTGGCAACCGCCGCACCTGTCGCAATCGCTGCTACTAATTCGCTGGATGCTTTCGCACCGCTGCAATGGAATACGATGTTGCTTGCAGCCAGCAAACCCGCGTCTGCCAATGACTGACAAGTAGCCGCAATATGATCGTCCGGCACGGTCAGCAGGTAAATATCGGAAGGAGTAAGTTCCGCTATCGCAGACACCGCGCTGCCGGCACCAACCATCGCCACTGCTTGCTGCCCGCTGGCCAGCGTACGATTACAAATTTGCTGAATCGTAAATAGTTGGTGTTGCGCGAATTGCTGTGCGAATACCTGACCCACTTTGCCTGCACCGATCACTGTCAGCGTTTTCATTTGGCGGCATCTCCCAAAAAACTACGCAAGCCTTCAAGATCGAGTACGGTAATACCACCGTAGTCAATGCTCAGCAATTTTTGCTTTTCTAATATCTGTAACGCTTGATTCGCTCGCTGACGTGACACACTGGAAATATAGCCAATCTCTTCCTGAGAAATTTGCAATTGCATACTGGTGCCGGGATTCAGATAGGGATTGAATAAGGACGCCAGGCAGCGTGCTACCCGGGTGTCAGTATCGAGCATGCGATCGTATTCCACCAGTGAGATAAACAAGCCTAAGCGTTCATTGAGTTGTTGCAATAAAAAACGGTTAAACGGAATACTGTTATCCAATAGCCAGTCAAAGGTACTGCGCGGCATAAATGCTACTCTGGTGTCGCGCAGGGCGACGACATCATATTTACGTGCTTCTGTCTTAAGCACCGAGCCTTCGCCAAACCAGCCGCCTGCCAGCATGCAGCTATAGGTCACGGTCTTGCCCTCGGGTGACATACTACTCATCTTCAAAAAGCCGTCAATCACGCCCATCCAATAGTCAACCGTATCGCCTTTGCGACAGACGTAGCCGCCTGCGGGGACAAAACGCTCTGTGACTTCGGCTTCTACCTTTTGCATATGCTCCGGCGTCAACATGTTCGCCCACATCGTACGGGAAAACCGGTCGGTAGAAGTCACTGCTGAAGTCAACGTTGATGCTGATGTTGACGCTGGAGCAGAGCTTGAGGACGACGATAGATTTGGCTGAATCGGCTGATCTGGAGGAATTGGTTGCATCATTTTTGCTATATTAATATGGTGCAGCGCACCACCGAAATTGTGTTGTTTCAGCGAGATTGTCGGGCAAATGACAGCACTGAGAATTTGATCTGGCTACACTCCAGCTAACAAAAATACCTAATAGGACTTACACAAAACCGCCCCAGCTGCGTTGCAGCGTCTAGCCGTACTTAAAGTACTGTCGTCGTCGCTACGCCTTGCTGGGTCAATTTTGCGTAAGTCCTACTTGATAAGAATATTTACTAAAAATGGTACTGAGACATTGTATAAGCGAAACTCAAAGCAAAGTCAGCAAATACAATTCCTGATCATCCACGCCCCCCGATATATATGTAAGCGACGCTAACAAAGTTAGTAAGTATGCCGTAAGGGATAGTGAGGACACTCAGTCGATAATCATAAAACAAGTATGAAGTGATGGAGACAAATGAAGCATATCGACGTCAACCAAGCAATGCCGGATTACACCACCTTCCCTAAGCTCCTGCTACGTAATGCGCAATTGCATGCATCGCGTCCGGCGTTCAGAGAAAAGGATTTGGGTATCTGGCAAACCTGGAACTGGGCACAAGTCTGTGATGAAGTCCGTGCGCTGGCTTGTGGGCTTGCAGCGCAGGGATTCCAGCGCGGCATGCACCTTGCCATCATTGGCGATAATCGTCCGCGTTTATATTGGGCCATGGCTGCCGCGCAATGTCTGGGCGGGATTGCGGTGCCGCTTTACCAAGATTCACCAGCGGCAGATATCGCTTATGTGCTGGAGAATGCAGAAATCCAGTTCGCAGTTGTAGAGGATCAGGAGCAAGTCGATAAACTATTAGAAATCAAACAGCACTATGCCGGGATTAGTCATATCGTGTTTGACGATGATCGCGGTATGCGTCATTACCACCAAGACGAACTCACCTCTTATGCCGTGCTGCAAGACTTGGGACGCGCTTACGACAAAGCCCATCCGGACTTTTTTATCCAGCAAGTTAACTTAGGTACAGCTGACGACACCTCCGTCATGCTCTACACCTCAGGCACTACCGGCAAACCTAAAGGCGTATGCCAAAGCCATCGCTCGTTTATCCACGCAGCGACAGGCGGCACAGGCTTTGATCAACTCAGCGAACGTGAAGATATTTTGTCTTACCTGCCAATGGCCTGGGTTGGCGATCACTTGTTCTCGTATGCACAAGCAATGACGGCAGGCTTTACCGTCAATTGCCCTGAGTCCGGTGAGACGGTATTAACCGATTTACGCGAAGTCGGACCGACCTATTATTTTGCTCCGCCACGTGTGTTTGAAAATATGCTGACCACGGTCATGATACGAATGGAAGATGCCAGCGCCATCAAGCGTAAATTGTTTCATCACTATATGGAAATCGCCCGCGAAATTGGTAGCGATATTCTGGATGGCAAACCCGTTTCACTACTCAACCGCATCCACTACGCAATCGGTAATTTGCTGATCTATGCGCCCTTAAAAAACGTGCTCGGCTTATCACGTGTGCGGGTTGCTTATACCGCCGGTGCTGCAATCGGTCCTGATCTGTTCCGGTTTTATCGCTCTATCGGCATTAACCTCAAGCAGTTATACGGCTCCACCGAAACCTGTGCCTATGTGTGCTTGCAGCCCGATGGCAACATCAAATTTGATAGCGTAGGTCAGGCAGCGCCAGGCGTAGACATTAAACTCGCCAGCAATGGCGAGGTACTGGTGAAATCGCCCTCAATGTTGTCGGGCTACTATAAACGGCCCGACGCCACTGCCGAGGTGATGGATGCAGATGGCTACTTCCATACGGGCGACGCTGGAATATTTGATAGCGATGGCCACTTAAAAATCATCGACCGTGCGGCTGATGTGGGCAAGCTGATCAATGGCGATATCTTTGCTCCCAACTATATTGAAAACAAATTAAAGTTTTTCCCCTATATCAAAGAAGCCGTCGCCTTTGGCAATGGTCGCGATACGGTCTGCGCTTTTATCAATATTGATCTGGAAGCCGTCGGCAATTGGGCAGAGCGGCGCGGCATTGCTTACTCTGGCTACACCGATCTGGCAGCCAAGGCAGAAACTTATCAGTTAATCGTTTCTTGTGTCGAGAAAGTCAATGCCAATCTGGCGGGCGAAGCCCTGATGGCTAACACCCAGATTCATCGCTTTTTGATACTGCACAAAGAACTTGATCCCGATGATGATGAACTCACCCGCACACGCAAAGTACGACGTAGTTTTGTCGCACAAAAATACGCCGTGCTGATCGATGCGCTGTATTCCGGTAAGCAGTCACAGTACATAGAAACTCAGGTCAAATTTGAAGATGGCCGTCAGGGATTAGTCAATGCTGATTTGCATATCAGCGACGTAAAAACCTATGCAGCGCATCAACAGGCGGCATGACTCATGAAAAACACAGTATGAATGCGATGGTAGATCCGATGACGATGGTGACTATGGCGACGCCCACGAATGGCAGAAAAATCGGCGAAGTGATCCTGGATTTGCAGGGCATCTCGCTGGCGTTTGGCGGCGTTAAAGCGCTGACGAATATCTCTTTCAATGTCAGAGAGCATGAAATCCGCGCCATCATCGGCCCCAACGGTGCAGGTAAAAGTTCAATGCTCAATGTGATCAACGGCGTGTATCACCCGCAAGAAGGAATGATCACTTATCGTGGTCAGCGGCGTAAAGATATGAACACCTATGCAGCGGCAAAAAGTGGCATCGCCCGGACATTCCAGAACATCGCTTTATTTAAAGGCATGAGCGTACTCGACAACATCATGACGGGACGCAATCTGAAAATGAAAAGCAATTTTCTGATGCAAGCCTTGTATTGGGGACCCGCACAAAAAGAAGAAATCGAACATCGTCAAAAGGTCGAAGAAATCATCGATTTTTTAGAAATACAGCATATACGTAAAACACCGGTAGGTCGTCTGTCTTACGGTTTACAAAAACGGGTAGAACTAGGTCGTGCCTTAGCAGCAGAGCCAGAAATCTTATTGCTAGATGAACCAATGGCAGGCATGAACGTAGAAGAAAAACAAGACATGAGCCGCTTTATTCTGGATGTCAACGATCAGCTCGGCACCACCATCGTATTGATTGAACATGATATGGGCGTGGTCATGGATATTTCAGACCGCGTGGTCGTGCTGGATTATGGCAAAAAAATTGGCGATGGTACTCCGGCGGAAGTGCTGGCGAATCAGGAAGTGATTAACGCGTATCTCGGCGTCGCCCATTGAAAGGCTAGACCAGAATGAATATCAATTTTTTCTTTGAAGTCTTAATCGGCGGCTTGCTCTCTGGTGTGATGTACGCACTAGTGGCACTTGGCTTTGTGCTGATTTACAAAGCCTCCGGTGTATTCAATTTTGCCCAAGGCGCGATGGTGTTTTTTGCGGCATTGACCTGCGTTGGTCTGACTGAGAAATTCGGCTTGTCATTGTGGCTGGCAATTCCACTCACGATGGGTGTGATGGTCTTACTCGGCTTGGCGATTGAACGTGTGGTATTGCGGCCTTTGGTCAATCAACCTGAGATCACCTTATTCATGGCAACCATCGGTTTAACTTTTTTTATCGAAGGCTTGGCGCAATTGCTGTGGGGATCGCAACCACACCGCCTGAGCTTGCCAATCGAAGATGTGCCGATTGAATATCTGATGGAAAAGTTCAACATCATCATCTCGCAATTTGATGTCATCGCCGCGCTGATCTGCGCGCTGCTGGTTACTGGGCTGGCGTTGCTGTTCTCTAAAACCAAAATTGGTCGCGCCTTACGCGCCGTAGCGGACGATCATCAGGCGGCATTGGCTGTTGGCATCCCCCTACAACAAATTTGGGCTGTAGTCTGGTCAGTGGCAGGCTTGGTTGCGCTGGTAGCGGGCTTGCTGTGGGGCGCACGTAACGGCGTGCAGTTTGCGCTGACGTTTGTCGCACTAAAGGCGCTGCCCGTGTTGATTCTGGGTGGTTTTACCTCGGTACCGGGTGCGATTGTCGGTGGCTTGATTATTGGAGCGTCTGAAAAATTAGCTGAGGTCTATATCGGCCCTATGGTTGGCGGCGGCATTGAAGGCTGGTTCCCATATGTACTGGCATTATTATTTTTGCTAGTACGGCCAGAAGGTTTGTTTGGCGAAAAAATTATCCGGCGGATTTGATTTGGCTTAGCTAAGTTGGACGAGTTGGACGAAATGGGAGCTTCTAAAAACCTTTAATCGAGATGCAGCGCTGGTCGTAGGGTGCGCCATGCGCGCCGCAGCGCGCAGCACCAACTGTGTACTGGTGCGCATGGCGCACCCTACGATGATCAGGTCATTTATTACAATGATTTTTAGAAGTTTATGAATTAGAACGTCCAATACTTCTGTGCCTTCCCAGGCAAAAATGGCCTGATAGCCGCATAGATATTGGAGATAAAAAATGAAAATATCTAAAAATGGTTTCAACATAAAGGAAACACATGTTCTATCGTGAAGCAGGTCAATTCAAATCTAGCTATGCCGCGGACAACCAGATTTTTCCGTTGCGTCAGGACAGGATCGCTATGGTCGTCCTTCTGGTACTGGCGTTTTTTGTCGTGCCGCTGATTGCGTCGGCATACACCTTTTCTGCGATCTTGATTCCTTTTCTAATCTTCTCACTGGCGGCATTGGGCTTAAATATTTTGACGGGATATGCCGGGCAACTATCGCTAGGCTCTGCTGCGTTTATGGCAGTGGGTGCGTTTGCCTCGTATAACTTTGTGTTGCGTGTTCCTGGCATTCCTTTATTGCTAGCGTTTGTGCTTGGGGGGCTGTGTGCGGCACTGGTGGGGATTGCATTTGGTTTGCCGTCCTTACGCATACGTGGTTTTTATCTGGCGGCAGCGACGCTGGCAACGCAGTTTTTTGTGGTCTGGTGTCTGACCAAAGTGCAGTGGTTTAGTAATTACAGTTCTTCTGGCGTGATCACCGCGCAGGAGATGGTGATTTTTGGTGTGAGCTTTACTACCCCAGTGAAAAAGTATCTGCTCACTCTGAGTATTGTTTGTGTGCTCGCCCTGCTGGCAAAAAATATGGTGCGTTCGAATGTTGGACGCTCCTGGATGGCGGTACGCGACATGGACGTTGCGGCAGAGGTCATCGGCTTTCGCCCTATGCGTACTAAATTATTGGCGTTCGCCGTTTCGTCATTTTATTGCGGTGTGGCAGGTGCTTTGTATGCTTACGCTTATCTTGGTACGGTGGAGCCTGATGCCTACAATCTAGATTTATCCTTCCGTATTTTGTTCATGATTATCATCGGTGGCGTGGGTTCGATTCTTGGCTCTTTTTTAGGCTCGGCCTTCATCATCTTGTTACCGATTTTTCTGAATATGATCGCGCATGGTTTGTCGCTGCCGACCAGCGTAGCGTCTAATCTGGAGCTAATAGTATTTGGCGGCTTGATTATTTTTTTCCTGATAGTAGAACCACATGGTCTGGCGCGCTTGTGGCAAATTGCAAAGGAAAAATTGCGCTTATGGCCTTTCCCGTATTAAGTTGTATCAATCAATAAGTAATCAGTAAAAACAGTAAAAAAAACATTAAGCAACAAGTACAAATAGTTGCAATATCCATCCAAAAAAGGAGACATCATGAAATTGCTTAAATCAGTATTAGTCAGTGCAGCCTTAGTCAGCACTGTTGCGCTATCTGGCTTGGTGCAGGCGGATGAACAGTTCATCCCCTTACTGTCGTATCGGGTCGGTCCGTATGCAGCGGGTGGCTCGGGATTTTATGGCGGGATTATTGATTACTTTAATCTGGTCAATGCCAAAGGTGGCATGAACGGCGTCAAGCTGACATGGGAAGAATGCGAAACTGAATATAACGCCTCGCGCGGTATCGAATGTTATGAACGTCTTAAACATGCCAAAGGTGGCGCGTCCTTAGTTGATCCGCTTTCTACCGGTATTGCATACGGTATTCTGGATCGCGTGGCAGAAGATAAAATCCCGATGACGATGCTGGGCTATGGCCGCTCTGATGCAGCCAACGGTAAGGTGTTCCCTTATATCTTCCCGCTGATTACCAGTTACTGGAATCAGGCTGCCGCCATGACCAAATATCTGGGCGACAAATCGGGGGGCATGGATAAGCTCAAAGGTAAAAAAATCGCTTATCTGTATCACGACTCCGCCTTTGGTAAAGAGCCCTTACCTGTGCTGGAGGCGCAAGCAAAACAATACGGATTTGATCTGGTAAAAATCCCTGTCGCGCATCCTGGTAACGAACAACAATCGCAATGGCTGCAAATCCGTCAGGCCAATCCTGACTACGTCATTTTGTGGGGCTGGGGCGTGATGAATGCGGTAGCGATCAAGACCGCGCAACGCAATGGCTTCCCACGTGAAAAAATGCTCGGTGTATGGTGGGCTGGCTCTGAGGAAGACACCATCCCGGCGGGTGACGCAGCAAAAGGCTATTCTTCCATGACTTTTAATACCCCAGGCAACTACCCAGTTCTGGATGAAATCCGCAGCAAAATCTATGCGCCCGGTAACGGCAATCTGGCGGACAAAACCCGTATTGGTTCGGTGTATCACATGCGTGGCGTAACTGCTGGCATGTTGTGGGTTGAGGCCATCTTAAAAGCGCAAGAAAAGTACGGCAAAGGTAAGCAAATGACAGGCGAGCAAATCCGTTGGGGCTTCGAGAATCTGAACGTGGACGATGCACGTCAAAAAGCCTTGGGCGCTTTTGGTATGTTCCCGCCGGTCAAAACATCTTGCGACGATCATGAAGGTTCTGGCGCAGTCAAAGTACAGCAATGGAATGGCAGCAAATGGGTCGCCATCACACCGAACTGGATGGTCGGTGACAAAGCATTGACCCGCAGCTTGCTCGAAGAATCGTCGAATAAATATGCCGCTGAGAAGAAAATTACACCAGCTTGTTTGAAATAAATTGTTGCGACGAGGGAGTCGCTGTGCCCGTAAAAAATATCATTGGCACAGCTTCTTTCCCCTGTTTTATTGATCAACAATAAATTGGATGAAATCGCAGGTGAGATCGATATGACGACCCATAGTATTGCTGGTATCACTGATGCGGTAGCGGCCAGCCCCGCCTATCTGAGTGTGAATAATATTGAGGTGATTTACGACCACGTCATCCTGGTATTAAAAGGGATTTCGCTGCAAGTCCCGCAGGGCAAAATCGTTGCTCTGCTCGGTGCTAATGGCGCAGGGAAATCAACCACGCTCAAAGCGATCTCCACCTTATTACGCAATGAACGCGGCGATATTACCAAAGGCGATATTTGCTTTAAAGGACAGCGAGTTGACCATCTGACACCGAACGAATTAGTCAAACGCGGCTTATCGCAAGTGATGGAAGGTCGTCATTGTTTTGGACATCTCAGCATAGAAGAAAATCTGCTGACGGGTGCGTACACGCGCAAAATCTCACGCGCTGAATTAAAAGAATCGCTAGAGATGGTGTATCACTATTTCCCCCGTTTAAAGCAGCGTCGCACGTCGCAGGCAGGCTATACCTCTGGCGGCGAGCAGCAGATGTGCGCAATCGGTCGTGCACTGATGGCGAAGCCCTCGATGATATTGTTAGATGAGCCGTCGATGGGAATCGCACCACAATTAGTCGAGGAGATTTTTGACATCGTCAAAAGTCTGAACACCAAAGAAAACGTCTCATTTTTACTGGCGGAACAAAACACTTATGTCGCTTTACGTTACGCCGATTTTGGCTACATCCTGGAAAACGGTCGAGTCGTGATGGAGGGTGACGCTAAAGAGTTGGCAACGAATGAGGATGTCAAAGAATTTTATCTAGGTGTCTCCGGTGCTGGTCGCAAGAGTTTCCGTGAGATGAAATTTTATCGTCGTCGTAAGCGTTGGCTAGCGTAATTAATACCTATTTTAAATCTCGTCAATAACGTTACCCCCTACTAGAACAAGCTATGAACGCCTATCTGGATGCATTAGAAACCCGTCACCCTCCAAGCCGCGAGCAAGCCTTGTTAACACGCTTGCCGCAACTGATTGCACATGCGCAGACTGCACCGGGATGGGCGCATATTTTGCAGGGAGTACAGGCGTCTGAGATTAAAAGCAGGCAAGCACTGGCGCAGTTGCCGGTAACGCGCAAATCGGATTTAAAAACCATACAAAAAACAGCATTACCTTTTGGCGGATTAACGACAACAGCACCGCGGCAATTGAGTCGTATTTTTATGTCGCCCGGTCCGATTTTTGATCCTGAAGGTCGTACACAAGACTGGTGGCGCTTCGCCAGACCGATGCACGCAGTCGGCCTGCGTGCAGGTCACATCATACAAAACTGTTTTTCTTACCACTTCACGCCTGCGGCGTTTATGGTGGAGGGCGCGGCGGCTAAGCTGGGTTGTACCGTGATTCCGGCAGGCATAGGCCAGACCGAGATGCAAGTCCAAGCCATGGTGGAATTACGTCCTGATGCTTACGTAGGTACGCCCAGTTTTTTAAAAATCATCATCGACAAAGCGGCAGAAATGGGCGCGGATATCAGCAGCGTGCAATACGCGATTTTGGGCGCAGAAGCCTTACCACCCAGCTTGCGAAAATGGCTGCAAGAACACGGCATACCGAATGTGGTGCAGATGTATGCCACTGCAGATATCGGCAATATCGCTTATGAGACGCTGACCAACGGACAAGTCAATCCCGGTATGGTATTAGACGAAGATATCTTGCTAGAAATCGTCCGCCCGGGCACCGGTGATCTGGTAGCAGAAGGGGAAGTCGGCGAAGTCGTGGTCACGTCCTTCAATCCGGATTACCCTTTAATCCGCTTTGGCACTGGCGATATGTCAGCTACCTTGCCGGACATCTCGCCATGCGGCCGTACCAATACCCGTATTAAGGGATGGATGGGGCGCGCCGATCAGACCACCAAAATTAAGGGGATGTTTGTGCACCCGTCACAGGTCGCAGAGATCGTCAAACGCCATCCGCAGATTCATAAAGCCCGACTGGTTGTGACAGGTGAAATGGCGAATGACGTGATGACTTTGCATTGCGAGGTGGATAAAACAGCCGAAACGTCCACGCAAACAGATTTTAAGGAAGCCCTGATCAATTGCATGCGTGACCTGACTAAACTACGCGGCGATGTCGTGTTGCTGGCGAAAGGTAGTCTGCCCAATGACGGCAAAGTCATTGATGATGCCAGAACCTATGAGTAAACCATTCTCACGACATCTTAGCGGCAACGATTTCAATTTCGACCAAAAATCCTGGCCTGACTAACGCAGGAATCACCATCAGCATAGAAGCAGGTCTGGCATCGCCAAGAAAACGACTGCGGACTTGCACATACTCAGGGACATCAGACTCCTGTGTTAAGTAGTGGTTAATTTTTACCAAGTCGTTTACCGTCATTCCCGCACGATCTAGCATAGTAAGGATGTGCTGCCAGGCCATCTCTGCCTGTGCCACGATTCCATCCGGCAATGCGCCACCCAATGCCAAACCTGGCGTACCCGATGTCATCAACCATCTTGCGCCTGTTGGCACTTCTATTGCATCTGTGTACTTACCAATTTGGCTGGCGACGCCAATATTGTGCTGAGTATTCATTTATTTCTTTCGTTATGGACAGTGCCAACGATTATGGGCAATATAGATGCTCGACGTTTCACCTTGCGATGAAATATGGCTGACACACTAAATACCGCACTCAACATACCAGCCGTTGCCAATTTGATGGCCGACCCCGCACGGGCAAAAATGCTTTGGACTTTGATTGATGGCACGATGCGTCCTGCCGGTGAGTTAGCGTTTGCAGCCAATGTATCGCCACAATCTGCCAGTGCCCACTTAACTAAACTGGTCGAAGGTGGCCTGCTACTTTCAGAGGCGCAAGGACGGCATCGATATTTTAAAATTGCGAGCACCGAGGCCGCGAATTTGATCGAAAACATGGCCTCATTTGGCGCATCAATCCAAGCGAAAACACCACGTAGTCCACCGCTGCTAAAAACCATGCCCAGTCAATTTTTGCATGCAAGGACTTGCTACGACCACTTGGCAGGCGATATGGCAGTGAAAGTGTTGCAGGCTATGCTGAAATCCGCATGGCTGGTCAGCGAAGGACAAGATTTTGCGTTGACGCCTTTAGGTAAAGAGAAATTAGCTGCGCTAGACATAGAGGTGCAGAGTGAAATTAAAGGGCGACGGCTATTTGCACGCAGTTGTGTCGACCTGACGCAACGACGCCCGCATCTGGCGGGCGTTTTGGGCGCTGCATTGCTTGATTTGTATGTGCGAGATGGGTGGATACTCAGGACGACTCAATCTCGCGTAGTCAACATCACACCCAAGGGACATGATGCCTTTAAATACATACTCGGCGTTCGTGACTAATTAGTCTGTTAGTCAGGCCTTGATTACCCAATACTAAATCAAGGTAATCAAGCCTGAAGAATACAAACTACCAACGACGCCAGTGTCCGTATCCGTAGCCGCCATAGCCATAACCCCAGGCTGGTGCAACGACGACAGGCGCGGGTCTGACATACACCGCCGGACCGTATGGTGCCGGTCCGTAGACCGCACAGCCTGATAACAAACTTGAGGCGACGACCGCTGTGATGATGGCATAGCGGGAAACATGCTGAGATAAACTCAACGAAAGGTTGTTCAGTGGCAGGCGCATGATGGGCTCCTTTTAATTAATTGTCCGTGTAGGGAATTAACTCTTTGGAGGCGATTTGCGTTGACGAAAAGCTTGTAAGCGAATGTTGCGTCCGTAAGCAACTATGACTAATTTTTTGACTCGGCTTGATGACAACTCATCGATATTAAGGTGTTCATTCCGGTGAAATGAACATGGTAATAGGCGGTCTGCTATCTATGATTTTATTTATACTCCCTATATGTATATTTAACCGTCCATGTATTAACTAGACATTAGAGCATTTTTATGAAAAATACAGGGGAGTATATTTTAATTCGTTGATTGATCTCGATAAAATAATGTTTGAGCCAAGGTCTGAACCGTGCCCTAAGTTAATCTCTAAATTAGTTAGATTCCTTGATCAGACGACCCGAGGTCTTTTGTATCGGTCTGGCGTTCATCGGATACAAACGGTTGAAGATCGCTAATTGCTCTGCGGATATTTCTATCGGCTCTTTCATGACCAGCCACAATACGCCTTCGGTACAAGGTGGTTCGGTCAGAGACCCCATAAAAGTGTAATAGTCGCGCCTGGCTGGCAGTATCTCGTTTAAATCCATTGCAGCAGGTCCTTGCATGGAGTCATTTTTTTCCAGCGGCAAATTATTCCAGACCGATTGCACCAGACTATGCGGTTTGCCGCGCTCAATCAGCACTGCGAGGATCGCGAGTTTGCCATCAGCATCTTTGTGTACCAGATGCACGACCATCTCAAAACCTTTGCCATTGACGCGCTCTTCCGCTGGCTTATGGAAATGGAATTGCACCAGCTCAAAACTACGGCCATTCACCGTAATGTAATTGCCGGGACCAAGGTTGACCTGAAACGTATGACCAGTGTCCGTGACTCTGAAACCAGCCGGTTTATAGTCAAAACTGACGGGAGCCAGATCCACCCGGATACCGTCACGGATATCAATCGGCGATTGCCGGTCGCCGCTATCGCACTTGGCGTTAGCAGGGCTAATCTTGCCCCAGTTTAAAGGTCCGCCCTCACCTTCATAACTCCATTGCACCGGTTTGCTGGATGCCATGGTGCCGTTGGGGCTGATGGTCATGCCACGGCTATCCATGATTTTTTCTTTTGACATGTCAGCGCTTACTGGTTTTTTGACCGGTGGTGCATAGGCGTAACTTCTCGCCATCGCCTTAGGATTGCTACGGGACGTTTCTTCTTTTTCTTTGCGGATGATGGCGAGCTTGTCGGCAATTTTGGCGGCCAGCTCATCGGCGGCTAGAGCTTCTTTGGCACGCGCTGCGGCGGCAGCTTTACTTTCTTTGGTTTCTTTCGGTTCTTTGTCTTTGCTGTCTTTTTCTTTCGCAGCGGGTTTTGCTTCGTCTTTTACCGAAGCCTCCTCTTTTGCGGCAGCTGGTTTAATCGGTTTAGACGGAGTCGGCTCGTCATTCGCCTGCACCTGGGCGCACAGCAATACGGGGATCAGCACAGCAATCAGGCGACGCATCATAAGAATTGGGAAGTAGTTGGCGGGGTATGACGAGGTTACGGCAGATTGTGGAAAAAACTTGAATGGCGGCAAGAGATCGCTACGATGAAGGAAATTTTAGCCTTGCAACTGCCGGCAGTTTGATCCGTGTACGTTATGATAAAAATATACTGGTAATTAGTATATATAGATTGTCCATATAATTGCTGGACAATAGAGCAATTTTTATAAAATAAAAGGGGAGTATGTTGAACGGATGGCTATATTCAGGTTAAATATTGATCATCGTCACATTGATGTTCAAAAAAACGGAAGCGTCATTCCGGCGTGTTTTAAGCCGGAAACTAGCGACAGCAAACGTTATCAAGATGAAGACACGGGATTCCGGCTAAAACCATGCCGGAATGACATGAGAAAGTAATGCGCTGGCAGCAAAGTAAAAAAGCATCCGGTATGGATGCTTTTTAGAGTGATTTTTGAGCGCGCCTGCAAGTTTGTCAGGACACACTCGCAATCAATTACAGCGCCATCAAACGCGCTTTCGCCGCATCGTATTCCAGCTTAAACCGCGCAACGACTTCCGCCACGCTTGGTGCATCTTCCATCAGACCTACGCCTTGGCCAGCGCCCCAGATGTCGCGCCAGGCTTTGGCTTTACTGCTGCTGCCTGAGCCAAAGTTCATGGCGGTTTTATCGGCGACTGGCAAATTGTCCGGGTCGAGGCCAGCAGCGACGATGGATTTTTTCAGGTAGTTGCCGTGCACTCCGGTGAACAGGTTGGTGTAGACGATATCGGCTGCGGAGGATTCAATAATTGCATTGCGATAGCCATCATCCACATTCGATTCTTGCGTTGCCAGCCAGCGTGAGCCGATGTAGGCAAAATCTGCTCCCATCGCCTGGGCTGCCAAAATCGCATCGCCGGAGGCAATCGAACCGGACAACGCAATCGGACCTTTGAAGAACTTGCGCACTTCGCCGACCAGCGCAAATGGCGACAAACCACCGGCATGGCCACCAGCACCAGCAGCGACCAGTATCAAACCATCGACACCCGCTTCCAACGCTTTTTCTGAGTGACGGATAGAAATCACGTCATGCATGACGATACCGCCGTAGCTATGGATCGCGTCCAGCATCTCTTTTGGTGGTGCGCGCAGGGATGAAATGATGATAGGAATTTGATGCTTGACGCACATTTCTACGTCATGGGCGAGGCGATCATTGGATTGATGCACGATCTGATTGACCGCAATCGGCCCGACTTTGGCGGTCGGATTGGCGGCTTGATAGTCGGCCAGTTCTGCTTTCAGATCGGTCAGCCAAGTGTCTAGTAATTCTGCCGGACGAGCGTTGAGAGCAGGGAAAGAGCCGACGATACCAGCCTTGCATTGGGCGGCGACCAGCTTAGGACCGCTGGCGATAAAGAGCGGTGAACCTATCACTGGCAGCGAGAGATTTTGTAAGGCTTTAGGTAGATGAGAAGTGGTCATAATCTTGTCTCTAATGTGGTTTGTCTGGTCTGAACTTGGTACTGATGTTTTTGCTGACGTTTTTGTTGATGTTTGTACTGATCTTAGAAATTATTTTGGTATTTATTAATGATGCTGATATGATGTTATCAGAAAAAACGTTGTTTTTCATAAAAAATTTGCGGGTCATTATGCCAACACAAAAACCCAAAGTCATCGATTTTAAGCAGGGGCAGGAAGAGCTACGCAGCACTTTGCGCCAAGGCATGCTGGATGCCGCCAGCCGCTTGCTGGTGGAAGAAGGCGCAGCCGCGCTGACGGTACGTAAAGTAGCCGAGGCGGTCAATTGTTCGACCACGCTTTTGTACTCCTTGTTTGGCGGTAAGGACGGTTTATCCAATGCCCTGTATCTGGAGGGTTTTAGCCGGCTTAAACAAGACTTTGCTACCTACGAAGCTAGCCTTCCACTTGCCGAAAAGACGCATGGCCTCGATCGATTGTGGATGTATGCCACCAATTATCATCAATACGCCCGCCGTAATCCTAGCTATTACATGGTGATGTTTGGCGATGCGATTGCAGGCTTTGTGCCACCGCTAGAATCGCGGGTCGCCGCCTGGGAATCCTTTACGCCGCTGATCAATGAGTTTGACCACTGCATACAAGAAGGCAGCCTGCCCACGACGACTAAATCGACCAATGCCGCGCGTCTTTTGTGGGCGGCAATGCATGGCGTGATCAGCCTGGAACTCAAAGGGTATTATTTAAAAAAAGAGCATTCGGATGAACTGTATCGCGCAGCCGTGAATGCCGTATTGCAATCGCTTAAACATCCTGAAGCATAAGAACTTCGCACGATCAAAATCAAAAAATCCAAATCGGAGACACCATGACTTACCAATGTTTTTCCCTCAACATCAGCAATAAAGTCGCTCATCTGCAACTGAACCGCCCTGCCAGCATGAACACCATGCAGCCAGTATTTTGGCGCGAGCTGACCGGAATACTGCAAACCCTGCAACGCGAAGCCAGCGCCAGAGCCTTGGTGATTTCTTCTACCGGAAAGCACTTTACGGCGGGCATGTCGCTGGATGTTTTTTCTAGCGGCGGGATGACGATGGATGATTTGACGGCAGTCGGTCGCGCCAATATTGTGCTGGCATTGCAAGACATGCATCAGGCGTTTAATCTGATTGAAACTTTGCGTATGCCAGTAATCAGCGCGATTCAGGGAGGTTGTATCGGCGGCGGCGTGGACATGGTGTGCGCCAGTGACATCCGTCTGGCAACAACGGATGCTTTTTTCTGCATCCAAGAAATTAATATCGGGATGACCGCCGACCTTGGCACCTTGCAACGCTTGCCAAAACTGATACCCGAAGGTATCGTCCACGAAATGGCCTATACAGGTCGGCGCCTGCCAGCACAACGCGCCTTAGCGGTTGGCCTGGTCAATGAACTATTTGATACGCAAGAAAACATGCTCGCCGCCGCGCTGCAAATGGCAGCTGAAATCGCGGAGAAACCACCGGTGGCGATCTGGGGCAGCAAGCAAGCGATTCACTACGCCCGCGACCATTCTACGCACGACGCCTTACAGCAAATGGGCTGGCTACAATCCGGAATCTGGCAAAACAGTAATTTGATGGAAGCGTTTATGGCGAAGCAACAAGGACGCCCTACCGAATATGCCGATCTGCTGCCGATCAGCTCGTTTGCGGATGCGGCTTATCAAGTCAAATAATTAATCTGATTTGATAAGCCGGTGAAGAAACAATAAATCAATAAAACAGGAAGCGGTAAGCAGGAAGCAGTTGTTGGTTTACTCACTCACCGAGTGTTTGAACCAACAACCAAGCACACAACTTACTGTTTATAGGATCGGTGCAGCTTGCTGCTTGCTCTCTTTGACTCGCTTACCGCGACCTGACACCAGCATCAATAATTTTTTCAGCAGGCGATAAATCAATCGCAAGAACAATAGCGTGAACAAGGCCTCCAGCATGGTCATGGTGAATCCTAATAAAGGATTAAAGCGCTCCATGCGGCGATGCATCTTGACCATCATACGATCACGTGCAATCTCAATACTGTCGTAAAAAGTTGGCACGACCAGCAGCGTCAAAATCGTAGAAGTAATCGTGCCGCCGATAATCGCGATTGCCAGCGGACGATAAAACTCGCCGCCTTCACCCAAGCCTAATGCGACCGGCATCATGCCCGCGATCAGTGCAAAGGTCGTCATCAAGATAGGACGCAAACGGATACGGCCAGCATGCATCAGAGCGTCTTCACGATTCATCCCTTCCTTTTCATTTTTGCGTGCCGCATCGAGTAACAAGATGGCATTTTTCGCGACCAGTCCCATCAGCATAATGATGCCGATAAAGCTCATCAGATTGAGTGTGCTACCTGTAATCAATAACGCGACGACCACGCCGATCAGTGACAACGGCAAGGACAACATCACGCCCAAAGGTGCGGTAAAAGAACCGAACTGAATCACTAGAATCAGATACATCAAACCGATACCCGATAATAAGGCGATCAACATGGCGCTAAATACCTCTTCCTGATCCTGACCAGAACCACCCAGTGACAAACCATAGCCAGGAGGATAGTTAAATGACTTGGCCAACTTCAAGGCATCATCAATCACCTCACCATTAGACCGGCCCTGGGCGTTGGCAGACACGGTAATCGTGCGCTTGCCGCTAGCATGTTCGATACCAGAAGGACCTTTGCCCATAGAAATCGTCGCAATCTGATCCAGCGGTACCATTTGATTTGTACCGGTGACAGAAATCGGCAGACGTTCAATATTCTCTTTGCTGACACGGTCATCGGGATGCAAACGTACCGCCACATCACGGGTTTCACCCGTTGGATCAACCCAGTCACCCACCTCAATGCCGGCAAATGCAACCCGTAAAGCTTGTGCCGCATCGTTGGATGAAATACCCATAGAATTGGCTAAGCCACGGTTCAGTTCGATCTTCAATTCTTTCTTAGGATCTTGTTCTGATAAGCCGATATCTACGGCACCCGGCACTTCACGCAACTTATCCATGTAGGCGCTGGTGATTTCAAGTAATTTACGGGAATCAGGACCGGTAAAATCAATTTGTACCGGCTTGCGGGCACCGTTGTTCAGATCATCCAGTACCACGTATTCTGCACCGACCAGACCACGGACTTTTTCACGCAATTCAACCGCAATTTCTTTGGCGCTGCGCTTACGTTCGGTACGTTTTCCGATGTCCACATAGATACGTCCACCAGCTGGATTGATTGTGCTATTAGTGTCTTTAGTCTCAGGAATACTGCGTGCAATCGCTGCGGCGCGCTCCATTTTCAGACGAGCATATTCCAGTGATGAGGATGCAGGTGTCCGCACTTGTATCATCAAGTTGCCGGAATCCGCCGTAGGCAAGAAACTGGTACCGCCCCATTTAATCTGCAAACCCAAAGCCGCGATCAAAGTCACCAGCACAATCGTCCCCATCCAGCGACGATGATGCAAAGCCCAGGCGATCACTTGGCTATAACGGTCGGACTGATGATCAAACCAGTCGTTAAAACGCGCCAGAACTTTGCTGATACCTTTTTTAGGCGCGGTGTGATGATCGACAGGATCACCCCAATACGCAGACAACATAGGATCGAGCGTAAAAGAAATACCCAGGCTGACCAGGACGGAACAAGTCACCGTCAAGGCAAACGGACGGAACCATTCGCCGGGCATACCCGGCATAAACGCCACAGGAATAAATACCGCAATGATAGAGAAGGTGGTCGCAGCAACGGCCATACCAATCTCAGCCGTACCTTCCAGTGCAGCAGTACGGCGATCCGAGCCGCGCTGCATGTGGCGCACGATATTTTCCCGCACCACAATCGCATCATCGATCAGTACGCCAATCGCTAGCGACAGTCCCAGCAAAGTCATGAAGTTGAGGGTAAAGCCACACAACCAGACCGCGATAAACGCAGCAATCACCGAGGTAGGTAAACTCAAAGCGGTGATCAGCGTTGAACGCCATGAATTGAGGAAAGCGTACACCACAAAAATAGTTAAGCCTGCACCCAAGACCAGCGATTCGATCACATTATTCAAACTGTTTTGTGCATCTTTACCGCCATCACGCGTGATTTCCAGCTTTGTACCCGGATGGTTTTTATCTAGATCAGTATTAATTTCTTTGACCATATCGCGTACCGCTTTGGCGACGCTGACGGTGCTGGCATCATGCGAACGGGTGATCAATAAACCGACGTTGGGCTTACCACTACGGATACTCAATCCATTGACATCAGCAAAGCCGTCTTCAATCGTGGCGACCTGCGCCAGGCGCACGATTTGATCGCCATTGCGTTTCACCACAATATTCTGGAACTCTTCTGGTGATTCAATGCGACCAACCAGACGGATGCTCTCTTCTTCCAGAGTACCGCGAAGTTTACCGACTGGCGCGTTGGTATTCTGGTTGCGTAGCGCGTTGACGACTTCTCCAGCGGAGACATTAAATTCGCGTAGTTTTTCTGCGCGTAGTAAGACCGACAATTCACGCTTTAAAGAACCATTGACCTCTACGTTGGCAACACCGCTGACACCGCGCAATTTGTCCGCTAACTGATCTTCTGCCAAGCGGGAAATTTCGG
The DNA here is from genome assembly GCF_040544435.1 of Undibacterium sp. GrIS 1.2. Lineage (NCBI taxonomy): Bacteria > Pseudomonadati > Pseudomonadota > Betaproteobacteria > Burkholderiales > Oxalobacteraceae > Undibacterium > Undibacterium sp. GrIS 1.2. The sequence continues at coordinate 14,942 of NZ_JBEONP010000032.1, read as the reverse complement.
CATGCGTTTGCTTGCTGGAAGAAAGTGCCAGATTCAAAATAGGCTGTGCCGCGGGGTCCCAGCGTTCAATAATCGGTTCACGCATTTCTGTCGGTAATTTATAGCGGACACTGGCGATGACGTTACGCACTTCATCACTGGCTTCAATCATGTTTTTCTTAAACACGAATTCCACGTCGAATTGGGCAGTGCCCTCTTTTGCACTGGCATAGACCTGACTCGCACCGGATACGCTGAGCAAAGATTTCTCAATCCGGTTGATGATTTCGCGCTCTACCGTATCAGGCGATGCGCCTGGATAGGCAATCACGATCGATAGGCCGGGTACTTCCACATCCGGGTTTTGATTGACCTTGAGCTTGGTGATGGCGAGCAAACCCATCGCCATCAGAGCAACAATTAAAACGATAGTCGCCGTAGGTCGTTTGATACTGAAGTCGGATAAAAACATAATCAGTTTCCTTCCGAAGTGGCGTTTGCAGTACCGGTAGCAGAACTTGTCGCCGCCGCAATCGCTACTTTCGCCGCTGCCATTTCTATCGACTGACCGTCTTTAAAATTAGAGCTTGGATTACGCATGATAATGTCGCCTGCACTCAGACCACTACGCACCTCGTAGTTGCCGGTACGCTGATCGCGCTTACCGATTTGCAGATCGACCTTACTCAGAGTTTTTCCTGCGATCTTCCATGCATAGGATTTGTCACCCGACTTGACTACCGCAGCTTCTGGCAACATTAAGGCGCTGACAGTCGCGGCCTCGATATTGCCTTCGGCATACAGACCAGAGACACGTGGCTGATTGGTATCAGCAAAAGTAACCAGCACTTCAACCTGACGCGTGACATCATTCGCAGCCGGATCAACCCGGCTGACTTTGCCACGGAATTCCTGGCCGCCATAACCATTGATGCGGAAGCTGACCGCCTGACCAGTTTTTACCATAGCGATTTTGTCGGCAGAGACGCGACCTGCAAAACGCATGCTGGTAGGGTCGATCACCTTGACCAGTTCTTTACCGATGGATGCCGTATCACCCGCCGATACCTTGCGCTCACTGACCACACCATCAAACGGTGCCCGCACAACCGTGCGCTGTAACTGCTGCCGCGCGACGACCGCACGCGCTTTGGAGGCGGATAATTCGCTTTGTGCGCTATTGCGACGTACCTCCGCATCATCCATCGCTTGCATCGACGTCATGCCTGAGGCACGTAAAGTTTTTAAGCGTTGCAAGGCACGATCCGCCTGATCCAGCGCCGACGCCGCATTACGGGCGTTGTCTTCTGCCGAGGCCAAATTATCGCGGATCGAGGTTTCGTCCAGTTTGACCAGAATATCGCCATGCTTAACGACATCGCCGTTTTCTTTTAGTACCTGCAATACCACGGCAGAAACTTCGGCACGTAAATCTGCCTTACGTTCTGGCTGTATCGATCCGGTCACAACCGGTCCTGATGCCAGCGCATTGCTTTGCACGGTCATGACATCTTCTGGCGCGATGACAAGTTTGACTGGTGGCTTAGCATCCTTTTTGTCGCCTGCGCTGGTTTTATCGGGGGCGGTATTTGCCGCCGAACTAGCCGCACTTGCAGCAGCACTGCTGGCGGCGGACGCATCAGCACTCGCTGTATCTTTTTTATCTTTGCTGCATGCAACCAGACCAGATGCGATAGCAATTGTGGTGGCGAATACGAGAACCGTTTGTCGTAACATGATGAATCCCTGAGGCAAGAGGAATGGGGGAATGATGCCGCAGTATGAGCAAGCACCAGTTTGGCTTCAAGAGGCGAAGTGGCGAGTTGCTGTTTTGGACGGATGAAATGCCATTTTTACAGCTTGAAGTGCAATAGCCTGCTGTGCCAGATTCCTGGACTTCTCTTGCGGCGCTGCTTTTCGCTTAAGATGCAAGGCGTCCATCCTCCTGAACTAAGCCAGAATGTCACAAGCACCTGTACTCACTCTGCCCGGCACATTTCGCCCAAGAATCACTTTGCAAACTCTGGGGCGTGGCGATGGCCTGTTAGGGATGAAGCCGACCGGCACTTTTGGTCCGCGTGGTGGCAGCGTGACGGTAGTGCAGATCGACTGGCTGTATAAAATCGACCACACGGTCGCCCCTTCCAACCAAAACAACATTACTTGGCAGACACCGGCGCCAACCACCCTGCTTAACCGCCGGCCACATTCCACTCAGGAACTACTTGATGCGCAATCTAAGCCTTTTCTGTTATTGCGTGATCTGGGTGCAGAAGCCGATGCACTGGACAAAGTCTGGGAACTGAATTTACAACCGCTACCTGCCACCTGTTTGCAATGGCGGGATGAGGCGGCGGCAACCGAGTTCGGTCCGTTCTGGAGTTTGCAGCAAGAACATTTTTTCGCTGACTTTTGGGCTGAGCAGTTACCAGTGTTACAGGCGCTGGGCTGGTCGGTGGTGATACGCCCTGGCTTTGGCCATCAAAGTGTGCCGGTGGAAGCCTGGCATCTGATGATTAATCAGGATAGCGGAGAACTCATAAGTAATGAAGGTAATGATGGCAATGAAGACCAGACCGCCCGCCTTCCCAACACTAACGGTGTCGATAGTAGTGCTCTTGCCAAAATCAGCCGACTCGGGTTACCCGCACGCGAAGGCTCATGGCTACTAAGTCTGGGAATCGAGATCGATGGGCAAATCCTCGATCTGGTCCCTTTGCTTGCCAATTTGCTCCAGCGCGACAGACGCTGGTTAAACATCAAGCAAGTCATGGCAATTGACGATCTGGAAGTAGTACAGCTAAGGGCACCAGGCGGCAAACGGATTGACGCTGTAGCCGCACCTTTAAAAGCCATCGTCATGCATATGCTGGACTTGCTCACTGACGACTCCCGCCTGAACAATCCAGCTTCAACCGCTTTGCATTTGTCTGCATGGGACACCCAAAGGCTGGAAGCCCTGCGCCAGAGTTTGTTAGACAGTCAGGCCGACCGTGCCGGTGTGCATGGCAGCTGGCAATTGCGAGGTGACTTGGGACTGCGTGCACTGGCAAACCGCTTAACAACAGCGGGAAGCCCGCAAGCCGTGACCGCACCAGAAGGCTTAAACATTACGCTGCGGCCTTATCAATTGCATGGCGTCGCGTGGCTACAATATTTACGTACCCATCATCTGGCAGGGATTTTAGCGGACGATATGGGACTCGGTAAAACAGCACAAGCGCTGGCACATATTCTGATAGAAAAACAAGCAGGGCGTCTTGATTGCCCCGCTCTCATCGTATTACCTACTTCGCTGATTTTTAACTGGCAGGCTGAGGCGCGGCGTATGACACCTGGGCTGCGCGTACTGGCTTTGCAAGGTGCGGAGCGTGCCGACGGATTTGAGCAAATGTCAAAGGCAGATATCGTACTGACCACCTACCCGCTGTTGTGGCGCGATCTTGCCTATCTTGAGGCGCAGCAATTTCATTTACTGATACTGGATGAAGCACAAACCGTCAAAAATGCTGCAAGCCGCAGTGCCGATGCAGTCCGCCGCCTGCGCGCCCGGCATCGTCTGTGCATCACCGGAACACCGCTGGAAAATCATCTGGGCGAACTATGGACCCAGTTTGATTTTTTGATGCCAGGCTTTCTTGGCGACATGCGCAGTTTTACACGCTTATGGCGCAAACCCATCGAAGTCAATGGCGAAACCCTGCGGGCTCAATTGCTATCGCAGCGGATACGGCCTTTTATTCTGCGCAGGCGAAAGCAAGATGTTGCCAGCGAGCTGCCGCCAAAAACCGAAGTCATCAAACGGCTGAAACTGCAAGGCCAGCAGCGCGATTTGTACGAAAGCGTACGCGTCGCTGCCGACGAACAGGTGCGGCGCATCCTGCAGCGCAAAGGGTTTAGCGGCGGACAAATTACGATTCTGGATGCCTTATTAAAACTGCGCCAGGTTTGTTGCGATCCCTATCTGCTAAAACAATCGAGAGGATCAAAGGGGCAAACCGGAGCAGCCAGATTTCCGACAATGGAGCGCGCCAAGCTAGAGATGCTCAGCGATATGCTGCCAAATCTGGTCGCCGAAGGGCGCAGGATACTAGTGTTTTCTCAATTTACAGAAATGCTGGAGCTGATCGCCACACAGCTAACCGAACTGGAATTGCCGTGGTTGTCGCTGACCGGAAAAACACCACCAGCGCAACGCGGTGCCGTGGTGGCAGAGTTCCAGAGTAAAACTATTCCGATTTTACTAATCAGCCTGAAAGCAGGCGGCGTGGGGCTAAACTTAACCGCTGCCGACACCGTGATCCACATGGACCCTTGGTGGAATCCGGCGGTAGAAGAACAAGCTACCGCACGCGCGCATAGGATTGGTCAGGAGCAAGCCGTCTTTGTGTATAAATTGGTGGTCGAAGGCAGCATAGAAGAACGCATACTCGACTTACAAGCGCGCAAGGCGGCGCTGGCGGAAGGTATCTTAGGCAGTGATGCTGCTCTGGCACCGAAGTTTACTGTGGAAGATTTGCAGGCATTGCTGGCACCGCTGAGTGTCTAAAACAACATTAGTCGTGCCAAGATCGGTTCAATATCAGCTCGATCATTGTTGTTGAGTTAAAGGCTTGATACCATCGACGGGCTTTTTTACTTTACCTACATTTATGAACACCAATCATCAATCACCCGAGCAAGACAATGTGACTCAATCCAGCAGTTTTTCTAGCGATATCGTTACGCCGGAAACCATCGTCGAAGCCGGACCAACGCAAGATTTTTACGTCGTTTCACTGAAAAAATTCTGGCTCTTATTTGTGCTGACCATGGGTTTTTATGGCATGCTCTGGTTTTATAAGAACTGGGCGATGTATAAACAGAGCAGCGACGATAAGGACATATGGCCGGTACCACGCGCCATTTTCTATATCTTTTTCACACATTATTTATGCAACGCGGTTGATGCAAAAATACAAGATCAACAAAAGAATTTCAGCTGGTCGCCCAGCATGGTTGCAACTACGTTCGTAATCCTAAGTATTTTAAACCGCCTTGTTGAGCGCTTCGCTAGTAAGAATACTGATTGGGGCCTATTTGATGCGGTAAGCATGAGTTTGCTATTTGTATTGGGCTATTTGTTGAGTCAGGTTCAGATTGCTATCAACGTCGCCTGCAATGATCCCAAAGGACAATCCAATTCGCGCTTATCTGAAGCAAATTGGTTTTGGATGCTGATCGGAGCGATCTTATGGTTACTGACCGTGATCGGCATTATGTACACCCCAGCACCAACCTAACAGCGATCAAGAGCGCGATTAATACCGCGCCAAAATCATATACTCCCCCAGTTTTAACCTTCAATATGCCATAGTGTCCATATAATCATTGGACAACAAAATATTACTAGGGCGGAGTATTTATTTGATTACCCGCGCTGATCTTACTTCGCTGGCTGAGATCCCGTCGTAGATACAGGCTGACGCCCGGCGTCCGTCAACACAAATTGACTGACGGTGTCCAAGGTCGGCGCCAGGCCTCGCAGTGGCCAGGACATGCTGCCGATCAGACTCACATGGCTGGTTTTATCAAAATGGAACTCCTGCACCGGCACACCGGCAGCACGTAATTTGTTGGCGAGTCCGGTAGTGTTACGGATGGGATTCACCAACTTATCGTCCACTGGCGCGATCAATAAACTCGGTATCGAACTGGTACTGACATGGTTAATCGGTTGAGAATCTACAGGCGTATCCGGATAAAAAAATACTGGCTTCGCTTCTTCATTAGTGATGGGAATAAAGTCATACGGCCCGGCCAAACCGATCCAGCCGCGCAAGGCCGAAGGCTGCATACCGACCGCTGCCAACCAGCGCGGATCGAGCGCGATCATCGCCGCGTTGTAGGCACCGGCGCTGTGCCCCATCACAAAAAGGCGCTTGGGATCACCGCCGTAACGCTGGATTTCTTTACTCACATACGCCATGGCTAATGCGCCGTCTTGCAAAAATGCCGGATACCGGACTTGCGGATACAAACGGTAATCTGCCAACACACAAAGAATGCCGCGTGAGGTCAACGCTTCTGCCACAAACAGATAGTCAGCACGCGAGCCCGAATTCCAGGTACCGCCATAAAAAAACACCACGACCGGCCATGAAGCCTTGGGCATGGTATTGGTAGTACTAGCCGACGCAGGAGGATTGCCGGTGGGCGTGTAAATATCCATCTTTTGCCGCGGGTCGGTGCCGTAAGCAATATCGGCAACCTTGCTATACGACGAGCTTGGCGTCAGTGCATTGATCGTACGTACCGGTGAACAGGCAGCGATAACGCCAAACAGAATTAGTACCGTCGCTATAGAAATAATGAGTTTTAGCCAAGCTGCCACAGTAGCTCCTAGAAGATGGGTATGACTTTATTCGCAGTAAAACCGCGTTTGGATTCAAATCAACGGCTTTGTTGAGTGTTGCTGTTACTCCGGCAATTCTTAAAATACGTCATTCCTGCCCTCGCAGGAGCGACGAAGTGAGAATCAAATTGAGCCCGCATATTGAATTGCCGAATCAATAAATTATGTTAGCGGGTACTTACCAGCACATCATCCTGCAATCTGGCGACACCGGATTTAATTAAGTCAGCAAGCAAGGAGTTCATTAAGGGCTCTACAGCTTCATCAACGATCTGCGAAGACGCTCGCATGATGCGGTTTTGCGTCAGCGATTGCCGGATGGCGCTTACTGGTAATTGCTGCGTCTCTAATAACTGAAACGCGATCATCACCTTTAAGGCGTTGCGGGCATTGCGTTTGGGATCAGCCGCCAGATAATCGAGCCTGCTGTGGGCACGCTCAAGCGCTGCAGCAACATCGGTAAACGGTGCGCCGTGGCCTGGAATAACGATGCGTACCTCGAGCTCGCTAATCATCTGCAAGACTGCTGCTTGCTCAGCAAAACCGGATTCACCTTCCAGTTCGGGAAAGATCACACCAAAACCGTTTTGCCATAAGGCATCGGCGGAAATCAAAATTGCCTCGCTGGCGCAATACAGCATCAGCGAATGTGGATCATGACCGGGTGCCGCCAATACTTGCCATTGCAAACCGGCCAAAGTCACCTGCTGACCCGGCGACAAACTGGCATCAAAACTAAATTGCTGGCAACGTTGCCCGGTCGCCTTGTAGGTCAGGACATCTTCATCCCAAGCCGCAACCGCCGGCGCATCTGCCACCGGAATCAGCGTGCGGCAAGCGTAAGTCTGTTGCAGGATGGCGTTACCACCACAATGATCTGAATGCAGGTGAGTATTGATCAGCAAATCTAATGGACGCCCTTGCAGTGCATGCTGCACTAGTGCCAGGGTTTGACCGGCATGCGTCAGATAACCGCTGTCAACCAAGGCGGTCGTGTGTTCGTCTACCAAAAGAATATTATTGGACGAGAGCCAGCCGCGTTCAAAGACTTGCATACCCGCGGGCAATTGCAAGCCAACCGGATCTGCTAACCGGATGGATGAGGATATTGCTGGCTGAATATTCTGAGTATTAGTTGTGGCTGGCATGAAGCTTCTGTCTGAACGCGGTGGAGTATTAATATTAGCTAAGGATGTAAGTCCTCATCATTTCTAAGCAAACATCCGCTCCTTAACCTGCATCCAAATCTGGCGCTTAATGTCGTTGCTGGCGGTGCTCCAGCCAGTCAGTTCCGGTATGGTCCGAAAACATCCGGCACACCAGCCGTTGACCTGATCCATTTTGCAAATGCCGATACAAGGTGAGGGCACATCGCCGACACTGTTTTCAGGGTCGTAATCGTATAAAACGTTTTTGCTTGTGCCGCTGTTAAGATTATTTCCATTACTCATAAATTACTCATAAAGATGTTTTCAGTGCGATGTCTGCCAATGGCGCTTGGGTCATGGCGATTAATTGTGTTGGGGTGAGTTTAAAGACGGCATGCGGATGTCCGGCAGCCGCCCAGACCGCAGGGTATTGCATCAAGTCCTGATCAATCAAGACTAATGTTTTTTCCAGATGACCGATAGGGCAAACGCCACCGATGGCATAACCGATTTTTTCTTTTACAAACCTCGCATCGGCTTTGCCCAGTGCGCCGACAATCGCGGCAACTTTGTTCTCATCAACGCGGTTGCTGCCACTGGCAACGACCATCACGGCAGCATCATCCGACAAACGGCGGAATACAATCGACTTAGCGATTTCAGCAATACTGCAACCCAGACCGGCGGCTGCTTCGGCCGAGGTTTTGCCGCTGGCTGGCAGCATGACAATGGTTTGGTCGTGACCTAAATGTTGGAGTAAACCGGCAACGCGTTGTACGGTTTCGGGAAGAGCTTGATCTGTGGACATGAGCGTAAAGTTCAAACGAAACAGATCAATTTATAACATAGGCCGCACAAGGATGCTTGTGCGGGTGTAGCGATGTGATATTGCGGGGTGCTTAAGAAGATTTTGATAGCAACAAATCCAGCAAAAAAATACTTACTCCATCGTCACAGCGACTTTGCCACCCCAGCTATTGAGCAGAGCCTGATGTTGTGAAGGCACATCAAAATACTTCATACCGGCACGGTATTCACTGCCGCTTAAAATGCTGTAAAGGCAGGTCGCTTTACAAATAACCTGTGTCCGTTGCGAGGCATCACGCTGATCCGGCACTTCCATCATCATTTGATAAATTTGTCCGTCCTTTAATAAATGCGCACATTGCACCTGAATACCAGAACCAGAAAAATTAAGGATTTTGGAGGCGACAATATTACCGGGGGAAATCAAGATGGCAGAACGCCAGGACACATTAGAGCGAGGACTAGTACGGGACTCATTCATGACAAAACACAGACTAGAAAAACAGAGCTGAAATTGATTAAAAGTTGAAAGAAAAAATTCAAATTGACGTTTTGATTGTACCAAATTTTTCCATAGCGCAACTTAAATGTTGCGATAATCTTGTTGTTCCTAATTCCGTCAAAATTGCTTTTTCATTCTTAGTAAGCTAGGGTAGCCAAAGAACAAACAAAGTTAACTATGTCCAACTATCAAATTTTTTTCCAGTCAACTTTATTCAATATTGAACATGGTGAAGATGAGGAAACGAATCCAATGTGTTTTGGTCGTCAATTTGCGTCTTGGATGCATGAACAACTTCTAAAGGAGGGTCTGACAGTATTGGAAGTTGTTCCCGAAGACTGGGGGTGGTGTGTTGTAGTTCAGCGCAAACCATTCTTACTTTGGATAAGCTGTGTGAACGTCCATGATTATTTTAATTCATCTGAAAATAACCCACTCCCTATTGGCAACGAAGTGGTTTGGACATCCACCATCGTCGCTGAGCAGTCACTGATAAGCAAATTATTTTACAAACAGGATACGGAGTCCACAATCAAAAAACTTTTTAATCAGGTACACAAAATTATTCAGTCTGACAGCGCAAATACTATTATCACCGAACCAAGACAATAATAATTTCTTAAAAAGATCTATAACTAAAAGATGAATTGACCCTGTGTTTAAACAAACTGAATTATTCTAAATCTTAGTTAGCAGATCAAGCACTCCCAAACCGGCCTGCCTGCCGCTGGCAAAACAGGCTGTTAATAAATATCCTCCGGTCGGTGCCTCCCAATCCAGCATCTCGCCTGCACAAAATACCCCGGGCAAATTCTGCAACATCAGCTTATCGTTTAAAGCATCAAACATCACGCCACCTGCACTGCTGATGGCTTCATCAATTGGTCTTGCTGCATGCAAGGTGAGTGGCAGCGCTTTGATCGCTGCTGCTAGCGAGGCAGGTTGTTGGAATTGTTCTGCAGTCAGGCACTCTCGCAGCAAGCCGATCTTTAAGGGATCAAGCCCGACTTTGCTTTGTAAATGACTAGAGAGCGAGCGAGATCCTCGTGGATGCATTACCTCTTGCATGATGCGTTCTGCACTTTTGCCGGGCGCAAGGTCCAGGTGCATTACGGCCTTGCCTTGGCTAGCGATACGCTTACGTAGCAGTGCTGATAAAGCATAAATCAGACTGCCCTCTACACCGCCTTCTGTCATGACAAATTGCCCTTGGCGTGCGAGTGGCGTGCCATCATCTTGAATAAAGTGCGCAACTACCGTGATGAGCGCTTGCCCGGCAAAACGCTGTCGAAAGTGTTCAGACCAGCCAACATCAAAACCACAATTGGCAGGCTGCAAAGGCGCAACGTCGATACCTCGCTGCTGTAAAGGCGCCACCCATGCACCGTCTGACCCGAGGCGTGCCCAACTACCACCACCTAATGCCAATACAACGGTATCGGCTTGTATAGTTTGCTCGCCCTCTGGCGTACTAAAACGTAGCGCAGCACCATCCCAGCCCAACCAACGATGCCGCATGTGAAAGCCAACGCCAGCAGCTCGCAAGCGATGCAACCAGGCACGCAAAAGCGGTGCGGCTTTCATATCGGTGGGAAAGACGCGACCGGAACTACCGACAAACGTAGTGACACCCAGCGCCTCTGCCCAGGCTCTTAATTCGGCAGCTCCAAAACTCGCTAACATGCCAGCTAAATATTGTTGGCGATCTCCATAGCGCGCCAGAAAAGCGTCGCTGGGTTCGGAGTGGGTGAGGTTCATCCCGCCTTTACCGGCGAGTAAAAACTTGCGCCCGACTGAGGGCATAGCATCATATACATCCACCTGCACATCCGTCTGCACATCCGTCTGAACAGTAAGCTGCGTGGCATCGCTACTAATCGCTTGCGATACCGTTTCTGCCGCCATCAAACCTGCGGGACCACCGCCAATAATGACTACCTTATGCTTGGCGGTTTTTACGCTGGTTTTTACATTGGTTCTTATGCTTGTTTGTGCACCTGTCTGCATACTGCTTCCATCTTTTATGAATCAGCACATTGTAAAGGCTAAGAACCGCAAAACAAAAAACAAAGGGTGAATGGTTTCCCACTCACCCTTTGTTTGTCATGAAGCTTACGATTACTTGCTGCTGATTTGCTGCTGATTTCTAGTGCAGCTGCTCATTCAATATCTATAGTGTTTATTTAGCCCAAATTTTTAAATACTGATTGCGATAATCATTTTCTGGGTCAAACATGTTTTTTGGACCGCCGTCATAGGCAATATTTTGATTCGTGACCAGATGTACTGGAGTGACGTAACCGCTGGGGGCGACCCCTGAAAAAGCACGATTCATTTCATCGACTAACTGCCAGCCATGTAAAGATAACGGCTCTGGCACAGTGCCAATTTGTAAGGCATTCGCCCGGATGCGCTTGAAGGCACTATTAGAACCGTCGCCTGCTGATAGTCCGATCACTTTATTTCCGCCAAGCAGAGCCGCGATACTTGGTTTTTCCAGCAAATCAAAATACACGTCATTTACACCAATAACATGCGTCCATTTAGCACCGAATTTTTTCTCTACGCTCTCAACAACTTTGGACATCTTGGTATAAGCCTCCGCTACCGGCACATCTTCTACGCTTAGCAAACGGCAATTTTCGCATTGCTTGATGACTTCAATAATCGCATTGGATTTGGCAGCCGTGTACGGACTGGACATATCTGAAAAAACGACAATCCCGGCCTTGCTATTGGACTCAACTACGCCATACAAAGCCGCAATTTGTGCCGATTCTTTGGGATTAGAAGTGATGTTGGTGAACATGCCCTCGGAGGGACCGCTCTTGACCATAGAATGCCAGCCGACGACCGGTACTTTTGCTTTGGCTGCGGCAGCTAAACCTTTAGCCTGGCTAGTCGCGTCTACACCTGCCAAAATAATGCCGTTCGGTGACATGTCCAGCGCCTGACTGACAATCGCAGCGCCCTGGTTGCATCTGCCCCTGCAATCGATATATAAAAGTTCCCAGTCAGCGCCTTTGACCGCCTCTTTAATACCATTAAAAACGCCAACGATACCCGGGTCGCTTAGATCGGCGGCGACAAAGACAATTTTCTTTTTCTTGAGTAATTTGGGACCGTCTACCGGACCTTCCCAGCGATTGTTTAATCCAGCTGCTTTTGCTACGGTGGCATTAGCACGGCTGAGGAACAGCATAGGATTTTCCTGGGCATTGGCGGCACCAATACCACTGATGGAGCAAAACGCAACAAGCAACAAGGTCAAGCACTTACTTTGAATAGCAGTCATGATTCTGGATCGGTCAAGTTGAGTAAAAAACCGGCATGCCTGAAGGTGATCTGCAGACAGTCCGCACCGCTGATGAAACTTATTTTACAAATGCGGGATGATTATTGCAGAAAATTGTCGTGCGTAAATAGAGTTTCACTACCAAGCGGTCACGGAAGAATATTAAACTGGATCACATCAACGAAACTGACTTTTATTCTTTGAAACTTATTTTTATCAGAATAAACTTTAATAATAAGTGGTTGCGGTGCGACAAAATCAGCGCTTTAGAGCAGACACAAAACTGCCCCGGCGAAGCAACCAGGAGCGGCAACTTAGCTGGGGCAGTTTTATGTCAGTCTGGAGTTCACAACTCATTGCCAGTTAACTTCTCCCGAGCCAGAGCTCTGTACTGTACGTTTAGTAGGATTGCCGTAAATTCTAGCGTCACCGCTGCCGCTGAGACGTACTTTGACTTCTTGCGTTGCCGTGATCTTTGCGTCAGAAGAGCCACTGGCATTGAGTATCGCTAGATTTGCACGTAAAGCCACGGCGTCGAGGTTGCCCGACCCACTCATTTTTGCCGTCAGTAGTTTAGTTTGACCTTTTAGATTGATGTTGCCAGACCCCATAGCGGTCAGTTCAATATTGTCACTGTTGGGTAAGACCAGATTAACATCGCCGCTGCCAACCGCATTGGCCAACACTTGCTGATAATCGCCCTCAAACTGGAGGTTGCCCGAGCCACGCAAGATGGTTTCAAACTGTCTTCCATGAAAGCCTTTGATCATGGCATCACCACTGCCCTGCATTTGCAATTTTTCTAGCGCAGGTAGCGCCATCTCTATACGCAAGGGCTGACGGATCACGATGAACATGCCACGGGTGCCGATATACAAAGTATTGCCTTCGATTCTGGTAGTCACGCGAGACAACATATTAGGTTCGCCATGTACCATCAACTCAGGTACTGCCGCTTGTTTCAGTACCAGATCAATCGGCCCGTTCATCACGATATTGACGATGGAAGCATCAACAGGTCGCACCTCGCTATTGGAGGCAGATGATGTAACTGATGCGGCTGACGAAGCTGACGAGGCTGATATCACTAGTGATACAGATGCTGCATGCGCCCGCATTACGACCGCGCTTAAGCCGATTAAAACGATGGCGAGCAACAACATGCCTAGACCTGTTTTGATGATATTTCTCATGATTTTCTCCTGCAAATAAATAAACAAATAACGTGGGCGCAAAAATTAAAATGATGTTTTAGGCTGGGATTCTTAGGCATTAGCATTAGCGTGAGCAGGCAAGCGCAGCAGCGAAATATTCCATTGCAAGTAATTTTTGAAGCCGATGAAAGTGTATTTCGTCATGAACAGACACAGCATGAATAAGGCAATGCCACCGAGCAGAAAGCCAATACCTTGCAAGACATGGTATCGATTCAAACCATTGTCAACATTGACTTGAATACCGCCTTGCTTACTCTTGCTTTCTATTGCGATGGTGCTTGCACCGAGAGTGTTGCTGGCTACAGCACTAGATGCGCTATTCGCTACAACGCTGGAGGCGCTATTGACTGGATTATTGGTAGTTGTTTTAGAACTGGTGGAAGCCAACGGCTCCACAGAATCAGACGACTCAGTATCACCATCCTCGATATTAATTCCGACCGGCGTGATATCGACGGTGACATTGTTACGACCATGGAATTTGAGATCATGGTCATCCATGATCACCACATGATGGTTGTGCGACGGCATGTCAAATTTAAAATGCTCTACGCCGGACAGACCACCTGCTGCAATCGCAATGCCAGCAACGTAGAAACTTAATGAAGTGACATAGGCTGCCACGAGCATGCTGACATACACAATCGCCGGAATAATCATAAATAAGTTAAACACCATCACGCCTAACAGAGCCACCAGCAAAGCCGCCAGATTAGCCGGGCTAGCTCGATGCTTAAACGCATCCAGGCGCGCTTTACTGCGTTGTTGCGCAGCGACCAATTGTGGCGAAGGCAAACTGGCAGCAACTTGTTCTTCGCTGCGCCCCGCCATTAAAGCGTCAATAAATTTGCTCTCGTAAGCCCACATGGTTTCTTCCACTACCGCTGTAGGTAAGCCATCCAGCGATTGCTTGAGGGCATTCATATATTCTGCTTTGTTCATTTTGTTCTCCTCTGATGCTCTGTGGGTAGTCATAACGGATTGCGTAGAGTGACTGTAAGCAATCACGCTGCATGGCGCTACCCGGATGCGACAGTACGCAAGATAGTGGGATCAGATTGCGAGAGACGGGGATAGTTGGCTAGAAAAATGAGCCGGGCAATGGGATATAAGCTGGCCGTCAGTTGAATCGAGATGCCTTTTTTTTCAGCAAAACTCTGCCATTGCGCATCAAGGACTTAAGCTGCCTGTCATTTTCTTAATTAATATACTCCCTAAGGGTATATATTAGTCCTCCATATAACCCCTGGACAATACGGCATATTTCATAAATTTGATTGGGAGTATATTGATTTCAAGCCCATTTAGACGAGCAGTCACGCTCTGCATTGTTACGCTACGGTATTAGCTTGAGCCTCATCACTTGCGCTGGATTGTAAATCTAAGCCTACGCATCAAATCTGCAGCCTTAGAATAAATGCCATTTATACATCTACTTTTCTTTCTTTATAAAATGTCATGATAAAATTATCAACATTAATTTATTGCCATTGATTTACAACCACTAATTTATCAATATCAACAAGCCCACGTTCACGGAAATACATTTGATGGATTACCTCACCACCAGCCCCACCGCACGCTCCGGCGCACTGTCTGG